>JAKAAL010000137.1 GCA_021802375.1 Bacillota bacterium
TCGGCCACCTTGTTGAGGTTGAAGTCGTTGGGGAATTATGGTGGCAGCCGGAGAAAGTCGACGCATGGGTGCCCATGGCTCCAAGCTCTGGGTTCGTATCGCCGGCCGTGCGGCCCTCGCGTGGAGTCTACTCCACTTTGCGATGGAGGGAGATTGGCAGGGCGGGGTGATTGTGTGTCGCGACAACGACCAAATCGCGGTGCACGAGCTGTTGGCCGATCTGGGATGCTTAGGATGGGATGTGGTCACGGGTGGAGTTTTTCGACACCAATCGGTGAAGTGTGGGTTAGATCGGCTCCATCAGCGCGGAATGGCGCCCGACGACGTGGTGTTGATTCACGATGCGGCACGTCTTTTAGTGACGAAGTCTCTGATCCGAGAAATATCGATGGTCACCGAACGTTCGGGCGCCGCGGTCCCAGTGTTACCGGTTGTGGATACCGTGAAGCGCATAAGCTCGGAGCGTCTAGAGATCGTAGGAACCCTCGAGCGGTCCCAACTGGCATTGGCGCAAACGCCCCAGGGGTTTCGTAGTGAATGGATTATGGCCGGCTACGAGGCGTGGGCCCTTGGGATTCCAACCGACGATAGTCAGGTCGTCGAGGCCCTCGGTAAGCCTGTGACGTGGGTTAGTGGAGATGGCGACAATCGGAAATTAACCACGCCGGAGGACTTGGCGTGGTTCACATGGAAGGTGAAAGAACGGCATGGACTCTAACCGAGTAGGACAAGGCATCGACGTTCATCCCTTGGTCAAAGGACGCCGGTTGGTGTTGGGGGGCGTCCATATCCCTCATGAATATGGGCTCGATGGCGATACCGATGGCGATGTACTCACCCACGCGATTATGGACGCCCTATTAGGAGCCCTGGCCTTAGGGGATCTTGGGACCTATTTTTCCAAGGATCAGCCCGAGGTAATCGGAGCATGCTCTGTCACACTCCTCGGCCAAGTGGGGGCGATGGTGGCGGAGCACGGGTACCGTATAACCCACATCGACACTACGGTCATTGCCGAAGCACCAAAGCTGCGGCCACACGTGCTGATGATGCGTAGTCAATTAGCAAGCGGGCTCGGCCTCCAAACCGAGCAAGTTTCGGTGAAAGCCACCACTACCGATCACCTCGGCGCCATGGGTCGCCGAGAAGGGATTATGGCGACGGCGATCGTCTTGTTAACCAAGGAGTCCCCGTGATTGTAGATAGACCAGGATGCCGTGACTAATGGCCGATGCCAGTCGAGCTTGATATTGCGGGGTAGCAAGCTGGCTCGCGTCTTGAAAATGGCTTAAGAATCCGACTTCGACGTTAATGGCAGGCATTGTTACCGATTGCAACACCAACTGTCGGATGGGGCGGGTCGGTCGATCATACCCTAGTAGCGGGACCAAAGCCTTTGATACGTCTCGGGCGAGCGCGGCCGAGCTACTCGATCCGGCATCATAATATACGATGGGCCCACGGGCACGGTGGGACGGTTCCCAGTTGCTATGGATGGTTACGAACAGGGTGGCCCGAAATGTTGCGGCGAACCGACTACGCGCTATGAGATCTTCCTGTACCGAAGATTGACGAAAAGAGGAGGGGCCTTGATCCTGACGCCGGGTGAGATACACGACCACGCCGCGCGCTCTTAAAAGGCGTGCCACGGCTTCGGCAACAGCGAGGTTGATATGCTTTTCCATGAGGCCACTGCCCGATATGGCTCCGGGGTCTCGGCCGCCATGGCCCGGATCCAGCACGACGACGGGGTGGGGCACGACACGCACTGCGGTAAGAGAGGGGCTAAGCGAGAGGAGCCACCAGAATCCTAAGCCAAGTGCGATCGCAGCGAGCGCTTCCATGATCCGAGTCGAGCGCCGAAGAGAATCCCACATCGGGTGCCATCCGCTCCCCTCTAGATACCGATCTGGTAGAAGGTATGCGAGGATGATGCGGACAAGAACAGGCCAGACCTAGGTCCGAAGGAGCCTGGTCCGGACCCGGTTGAACTCGGCCTCGGCTTCGGCCAAGTCGTCCTCCTCGCCGTCAGTGGCGATCCGGGGGCGAGACTCTTGCATGGTGACGATATTGCCGAGCACAATTTGCTCGATGCGATCCAAACAACCGAGGATGATCGGACGATCCCAATGGCCGTAGACCCCGGCCACAATCTGATCGAAAAACTCTTGGAGTGTAGTGCCTTCTAGGGCTGCTTCATAGTAGAGATCAAGGAGTTTGTCGTCCATTATTGGATCGTCTCTTTCTTAGGTGTGGTGACTTTGGATCGCACGTCCACGGTGTGGAAAGTCGCTTGTCCAACCCAAGTCCCGTAGCCTATATCCACCGCGCCGGCCGAAGCAGAGGCTAGATGGGGTAAAGGCGGCCAATCTGGGGGCGCGTTCTGGCCAGTGGTCGGCCAATTTGAAGCCGGTGCGGGATAGACCGAAGGGGGCCATTTCCATTGCTGGATAGAGCCATGAAGGCGCCACAGCGTGAGGTGATTCGGGCTGGCAACCCAGAGGCCATACCCCCCTGCAGACACTGCGGTAAGTGGGCGTACGGGAAGGGTTGCGAGGTGTTGTAACCCAGTCTTGGGGTTGACTGTGTCAACATTCCCGTTGGCGTCCACCACCCAGACTCCCCAAGAAGCCTGCCCCATAGCTACGAAGAAGTCTGCCGTCCCGGGAGTTGCGACGGATTGCCACTGGCCACCGGATCGAGATAGCTGCCATAATGCGGAGGAGGTCAGGACCCAGACCGAATGTTGGTGGGCACTAAAGGCCACGGCAATGGGGGCCCCGGCGGACGGCAAGGCATAGGAGATCATCGCCTTGCTGGATATATTCATGATTCGTAAGCTGGCGTTGCCACTAAAGGTCGCATGAGCCGATGCGGTCCAATTTCCCTCGGAAACGGTGGGGCCGGAGATACCATAAGCCCCTGGCACAAATTTTTTGGATTTTGTCCAACCACCGACGTAGCCCCAATGGCGGTACCAGACCGTGTGTTGACCGCTGACCACTAGTTTTACGTCTCCCCAGTAGACCGCCTGGCTTTGGGAAAGGTTGGTAGGTTCTGCCCCAGTAGGGAACGGCGGGGACACGGTCGGTACCGCAGACCACACGCGGTTTCCTGTGTCGGGATTAATAAAGCCAATGGCATTGGCATCGGCCAAAGGATTTTCCGTACCGTAATAGATACGTTGCTGGGGGCCTTCTACGACCGAGCTAATCGAGGTTCCTTCGTTCAGTTGAACCTCGGTGCCGATGGGCACACTAAACCATCGAAGGACCGGAACTTCTTCGCGATGGGTGCGATAGGCCATAGGTAGGGGTTTGGTAACAACCGGTCTGGCGACCACCCCGCACCCGGCGATCCACAATGCTGGGAAGACAACCCAAATCGCTTTGAAACGCATGGCTATAGGAGTACCACGTGGAGCAAGGTCGGCAGTATCGATATCATAAGGAGAGATAAGCCTAGGGTGGCCAGGATGCCGCTGACAATCGAATGTGGGATGTCTTGTTGGTCTGGTTTCATGAAGAACGCCTCCCGTCTTGTGTATTGTATCACGCGCCGACGGTTTTTCGCGATTCCTAATATACAACAATGGGATTAGAACGGGGCATGCTAGCATCCGAGAAGAGGAGGGTGCCTGATGCGACGTCGCATAGTTTTCGGATGGGTGGGGGCTTTGGTGACGCTCTCGGTGTGGGCCGGGAGCGTCTTGGCCTTCGGTAGTGTGGTCACCTTAGGGCAAAACTTGGCCCCAGGACAACGCCAACAAATGTTGGCTTACTTTGGCGTAACCGGGGAGCGCATTCCGGTGGTTTACGTGAACAATCGACAAGAGCATCAATTGCTTTCGGGGATTGCCTCTCCAGCCGAAATTGGGACACGGTCCATCTCTTCGGCTTATGTGGTGCCGGAGCCTAGCGGCTATGGGATTCGAGTGGCGACCCATAACATTACATGGGTGACCGGCGCGATGTATGCCAATGCCTTGGTCACAGCAGGGGTGAAGAATGCGAAAGTCGTGGCCGCAGCACCGTTCGGAGTCTCCGGAACCGCCGCCCTGGCCGGTATCCTGATTGCGTATCAAAAGGCAACCGGTAGGCATCTCTCCGCCCACGACACGCGTACCGCAGCAGAAGAGATGGTGACCACCGCGCACCTCGGCAACACCCTACACAATCGAAACCAGGCGGCAAAGCTTATGATCCTGGTCAAGCGTGAGGTATTAAAACACCACGTGACAAATCCGGCGCTCATTCGACCCATTGTGCTTCAGATGGCCGGCCAATTGCATGTGCATCTAACCGCGTCCGACGTGACCCAAATTACCAATCTTATGGTGCGAATCGGGGGCCTATCCTTAACCTATCAGAGTTTTAACAAACAAGTGTCAGGCGTGGAGCGTCAATTGGTCGCGGGGGCTCCGATCTGGAGTCAGTTTGTGACGTGGATTCACGTGCTATGGCATAAGATTCTTGGACTGGCCCACGTCTCTTGGATTGACCTCACCCATATTTTTGCATAGAATCCAACCACAGTAGGACCACTCTGACTTCGATGGAATCGATGGGGTGTCGAGAAAGGGATAGCCGTAAACATGATAATGATCTACGACTCTCTAACCCGGGCCAAGCGGCGCCTGGAGCCGATTAAGCCCCCAGAGGTGTCGATTTATGTGTGTGGGGTCACCCCCTACGCAGAAAGCCATCTGGGGCACGCCCGGCCCGCTGTGATTTGGGATGTGATTAAGCGGCATTTGATGCGGCGAGGCTATTTGGTGCGCCACGTTCAAAACTTTACAGACATCGACGACAAACTTGTCAATCGTGCCCGAGAGCTCGGCGCCCCGGTCTCGCAACTGGCCACCGAACACATCGACCAGTATGTACACATGATGAACCGACTAGGGGTCTTACCTCCCGATTATGCACCGCGGGTAACAGAAAATTTGTCGTCGATTATCGTCTTCATTGAAGGCTTGATTGCTCGGGGTCACGCTTATGCGACCGAACGGGGTAATGTATACTTTCTTGTCGATCAATTTCCCCACTACGGGCGCCTTTCTGGCCGGATGGCGTTGCCCCAACGAGAAGGCGTGC
This sequence comes from Bacillota bacterium, assembly GCA_021802375.1. The sequence goes on from JAKAAL010000137.1 coordinate 5,097, forward strand.
GGGTTGACCTGGCTGACGATAAGAAAAATCCAGCGGATTTTGCCTTGTGGAAGGCGGCCGCATCCGAAGATGAGTCGTTTGATAGTCCTTGGGGCAAGGGACGTCCCGGTTGGCATATTGAATGCTCGGCCCTGTCAAACCGCTATCTTGGCCAACAGTTCGATTTACATGGAGGCGGCATTGATCTAATTTTTCCGCATCACGAAAACGAATTAGCGCAATCCGAATCGTATTTGGGTAGCGCCCCAGTAGGGTGCTGGGTCCACAATGGCATGATTACTAAAGGTGAAGTCAAGATGTCCAAGTCTTTAGGCAATGGTACCAGCTTGGAGGAATTGTTGACTCGCTACCCAGCCATGGCGATTCGTACCTACCTGCTGAGCGTGCATTACCAGAGTCCTCTGGAATTTTCTGAAGAAGCATTGGGGCAGTGGACACGTGGGATGGATCGGGTCTGGAATCTATGGGATCGGGTTGCCGAAGTGCCGTCACCTTCGATAAAACTGGGCGCAGCTTGGGAAGAACGGCTGATTGGGTTCGAAGAGAGATTTTTATCCTGTCTAGATGATGATTTTAATACGGCTCGGGCCTTGGCTGAAGTTTTTGATATGGTGCGTGATGTACATCGTGGCGTCGCCGAACACGCGGTGACCACGGCACTCGGTTGGGCGCGCATTAATCTTCAAAAGGCCGACCAAATCTTAGGCTTGATGCCCATGGTCACCCGCCAGCCAGAGGCTCTGGATCCCTTGGTCGATAGCCTTCTCGCGTGGCGCCAAACGGTGCGCCGAGAAAAGAATTTTGGGCTGGCCGACGAGATCCGGGGAATATTCGAAAAAAGCGGGTGGGTGGTAGAAGATCGGTCTGACGGGACCAGCGCGGCGATACGAGAATCGGGGGTAGAGCATGAACAATGATCGTCGAAGGGGTTACGAGCGTGGCCCACACTCGTCGCGTCGACAGCGCACGGGCGCCGGGGTTTCATCATACAAAGGCCGAGGCACCTCCCGTGGCCCGGACTCCGTCCCTGAAGATGAGGGATTAGAAGCCAGTGACGTGTTGGTGGGGCGGCACCCGGTTCGCGAGGCCTTGCGCGCGGAACGTCCTATTAGCCGGATTTGGGTGCAAGAAGGTGCAAGCGAAGGCAGCCTGGGCGAAATTAAAAGTTTGGCTCGAGCCCGTGGGGTCCCCGTACATAGTTTGCCACGGATACGGCTCGATGAGGTAGCCGGCCGGTTGCCCCATCAGGGCATTGTGGCGTTTGTGGCGGTACGGCCGCTGTTATCGTTAGAAGAGGTGGAAGAATTAGTTAAAGCTTCGGACGAACCGCTTGTCTTGATCCTGGACGGGATCCAAGATCCTCATAACGTTGGAGCCATCTTACGCGTGGCCAACGCGGTGTCCGCTACAGCGGTTATCATCCCGTCCCGCGGCGCCGCGGGACTGACCCCAACCGTCGCCAAAGCTTCCGCCGGCGCGGTTGAATACGTGGCGGTGGCATCGGTCATCAACATTGCTCAGGCGATTTCCCGATTGAAACAACTGGGGCTCTTCATTTATGCTGCCGATCCCGCGGCCCCGGTGCTCTATCACCAAGTCGATTGGAATGGATCCATCGGGTTGGTGATCGGTTCGGAAGGATCTGGAGTGCGTCCCCTGGTCCGAGAGCGGTGTGATGGCCTGGTTCGGTTGCCGATGCTAGGGCAAGTGGCCTCTCTTAACGCAGCGGCAGCAACCGCCGTCGTCGCGTTCGAAGTCGTCCGTCAGCGCCAAAACCCCAAAAAACCCTGACAGATCTAATATTTTTCCTGTTTTTCGACGTCATGGGGATTGACGCCGAAAATCTAGCCTGGCTATAATGAGCCATGATTATGTAACGTTGCGTGGAGATTGGTACGCCTAAAGAGTTAGAATTTTTAAATACATTGAATAGGCGATCTCATTGAAAAGGAGGGCGATGCGGGTGCACTTAGGTCCCTCTTACGAGACGGTTCGTCAGTACGATGACATGACCGATGAAGATATCGTGGTCGATGCCCGCGATGGACAGAATGACGCGCTGGAGTATCTGATCCAAAAATATCGCAACTTCGTCCGGGCAAAAGCACGTTCGTACTTTCTAATCGGAGCTGACCGTGAAGACATCATCCAAGAGGGCATGATTGGCCTATATAAGGCGATCCGTGACTTTCGTAGTGATAAGCTGGCGTCCTTTCGAGCGTTCGCAGAACTCTGTATTACCCGACAAATTATTACCGCCATTAAGACTGCGACGCGTCAGAAGCATATTCCGTTGAACTCATATATTTCGTTGAACAAGCCGATTTACGAGGAAGATTCTGACCGCACCTTAATGGACGTGATATCCACGGTTAGGGTATCGGATCCCGAAGAAATGATTATTAATCGAGAAGAATTTGGGGATATCGAAGAAAAAATGGGAGAAATCCTGAGTGATTTAGAATGGAAAGTGTTGATGGCCTATTTGGATGGACGATCTTATCAGGAGATTGCGGTGGACCTCAGGCGCCACGTTAAATCCATCGATAACGCCCTGCAACGCGTCAAAAGAAAGCTGGAACGCTATTTGGAAGGCCGCATGATGATGGCATTGCCCCCCGGAGCGGAGTAAAAGCAGCGAGCCCCAAGTGGCTCGCTGCTTTTATATAGAGAACCCGTGTGGAAAGAGGGGCGATCATCATGGAGGAGTCGTTCTGCGGGCGGCCGCTTGGGAAAGACGGACGGTATGAGCGCCATTCCCGTAACCCGCGGTCTCCTCACATCGCTTGCAATCCGTTGGCATCGAGATCTTCAAAATGTGACGGTCAGGACTAGGCCGAGATTCTGTGACGGCCTCGCCGGCTTTGCCGCAAAGTTTTCCATAAGGTTTGCCAGCGCGCTAGCTCAGACTCGGAAAGTGCGCTTTGGCCATAGAGAGCTTTTTCAGCGAGACGCACCATCTGGAATAGTGCTTGAGGATCGGATTCATACCGAGCGGACCAGGCTCCGGCAAATTGTCGAGGGGTCTGGATTTTTTGGAACGGAATGCGTTGGTGAATCCAAAGCCAACGTTGCATCGATCCCCAAATCTGAATCGATTGGGATAGGCGGCGAAGCCTATACATCCATACACTGGAAATGAGAAGCAGAATGAGGATAAGAGACGCCCACACAATGTTCCACGATGTGACGAGGTGTAAGTGCGGGTGAGGAAGGGTCGAACCGCCTGCACTAGTTCGGGCTGGTCCCTTTAAGTTAATCTGCGGCTTAGTCGGGGTCGGGACTTTGGGGTTTTTAGGTAAAGATACTTGCTCGTGCAGGTGAGTGGATGCATTACCGGATCCGGACGATACGGTCGGGATGCTCCAACCGGGTGTGGGGTCTATCGCGATCCATCCATAAGGATAGACATAGACTTCGGCCCAAGAATGGGCATCGACGGCTCGAATCACGTAGGCGTTCTTGGCTAGACTGTAGGTACCGGGACCATAGCCTACAACCCATCGGGCGGGAATACCAAGGGTCCGGAGCATCATGATGAAGCTGGTGGAGAACTGGT
>JAKAAL010000138.1 GCA_021802375.1 Bacillota bacterium
CTCAGCGCGGGTGGCTTTTACAGGCGCAGGCCAACCATTCGACGCAGTGGTAAGGAAAACCATCAAAAATTAGCCGCGAGGAGTATATATTGGCCGACTAGGAGGCGGAACTTCTGCTGGAGGTGGCGGGTTCGATACAGCGACTGGAGACTCCGTTGGTGCCTTGTACACGTTCTCGTACTGGGATCTTGAAGGACCGAATGCGAGCGGTGGTATTAGCCCATACCAGTGGGGTGTTGACCAAGCGAATTCTTATATTACCGCGTGGGACAACGCAGCATACGTTTCTGGAAGTACAATGTTTGCTGATATCGAACCCGGGAACCCTGGTTGGGATACCGCTCAAACATCCACAGCTTATGCCAACAACCAAGCAGTTCTGGAAGGTTTCCTATCTACTCTTAAGGCTTATCAAGGCGGTAACCTATTCCAACCAGGCGTCTATATCGGCCTTAGCTTCTGGGATGAATATTTCAGTTCGTCATATACGTCGTCGACCCCATTTGTTTTCTGGCTGGCTGGAACCAATTGCCCAAGCTCCTGTGCGGCGGCCGCCAATGAATTCAATAGTACCCAAGCGAACGAATCGCGCGGAGGATATAAGGTTATGATCTGGCAGTACGTAGTCAGTTACGACTCTCAAAACGGATCGGGGTGTCCAGGTGAAAGCAAAGACTTGGATATTACTCCCTATGCCGGCTATCAAGACGGTAAGTGGAACCCTGTAGGGGTTTAGAAAACCAAGAAGCCGGGCCTTCAAGATAAATTTTCGAAGGCCCGGCTTCTTTTTGAAAATTTTCAGGGCTAACGCAAGGCTTTCCAGGTGTTTCCGCTATTAGTTGTCATCCAGAGCGTCGAATGGTTGGCCTGCGCCTGTAAAAGCCACCCGCGCTGAGAAGTTACAAACGAAAGGGCGACGGAATTTCCAGATGGCACGGTCACACTGTGCCACTGATCGTGCTGTAGTCGGACCATGGTTTTATTTCCCATCACCCATCCATGGTTCCCCACAAAAGACGATAACGGCGGGGTGACCCCATGATAGGTTCCACCAGGCAATGGCGGCAAGGTACTCCACGTGTTTGTCGTAAGGATCCCGCGTGCGAATCGCCACTGTTCTTTCTGTGTCTGCTGGTTCACCAACAAATAGGGAACGATCGGTGTCGCCCCGTCAAATCGCGGCGTAAACGTGGTCACCTGAAATTCACCCTGGGGTAGCGCCCATGGATCTGGTGCCCAGCCACGGCCTCCATCGAGGCTTCGTGCCATTACTAGTTGGTTAAAGACCGGGGTAGTACCAGTTTCATAGCCGATCCCCTTACGATTGAATGCTATGGAGACACCGTCCGGAGCCGGTTTGTGCGTAACCAGCTGCCACTGACTGCCTCCATCCGATGTTTTCCATAGGGTGATTACACTAGAACCTGCCTGTCCGCTCACGGCATCCATCATCCAAGCCTGTCGGCCATTGAGGGCGGATAGCTTAATCTTACTGGTGCTGTGGAGCGCGGTGAGGACGGATTGTTGCCATTCTTGCCCACCATCGACTGTCCTAAATATTTTAATGTGATCGCCTGTCGCCACACCGACCCACGCCACTGTTCCACTGAAAAATTGCACGGTGATCCAGGGGTTCTCTGTCAAGGTCGTCCGTGTTCGCTTGAGGGCAGTTTCTATTCCACGTTGAACGGTCGTCGAGGAGACCACGTGCCAGGTTGAGCCGCTGGTCGTAGTGTGTAAAACCGACCCATTGCCTCCAATAGCCCACCCTTGTGTGGACGATGTCATGGAGAGGCTGATCAAGAATGGTTCGTGACGCAGATTTTGACTCGGCGATTGCGGGCTCGCCACCAAAAAATGATGATGCGACGGAGTGGCCTGTTGGGCGGTCCCACATCCTGTTAACGTCGCGCCCACTAACGCGACATAACCTGTCACGGCGGCAACTCGAATGAATGTCACAATTATGGTGACCTCCTTCCCAACCAAAACTAGCTGACAATTTAAACGCCTATCAATCCTTTAAAGTTACTGAATAAGTCCCCCTTTTCCCGAGCCCGGCAGGGCTAGGGGGGGTGTGTAAAGCTTTTGTGGCCGCTTATCCGTCAATTGTGGCTTCCCTCCCGTCCAAGCGGTAGCGCGGGCGGAGGGCGATCGCCGGTATCTTTTTACGTTGGTTTGCCGGAGTCCCCGTCCGGAACGGCTTGTCGCTGCCGCCAACCAGGTCTTTACCCCCACTGATCCCTATCTACAAAAGATTCCGATCTATTACCAAAACGCTTTGAACATGGTAGGATCGGCGCGCAATGACTCCAACACATTTACGTCATTCCATTTTACTTCAACGGTTTTTAATCAAACCGACACCAAAGCCACGGTTGCTTTTACCGCCTACTCCACTACCATCAGTCAAGTGCGCACAGGGGATAAGTTTACAGGACCTTGGCGCGCCCACCAGTTACCTGGAGCGTGGACCGGTTCGGCCACTTTACAATATAGCCACGGCCATTGGTTGATTGCTACTCTTACTCTCAATGATAGTGCCGCTGGTTGATCTATTTTGATCCATATGAACTGAATCACCATCTCCAAGGCCACCACTTTCGCGAAAGTGGTGGCCTTTCGTGTAACGCCTCCCGAATGGTTTGCAGCACCTCGCGATCATGCGCTTCGCCCTGCACCTTCTGAGCTTGCGTCGCCTGCGCCACCTCTTGGGTGACCTGCGTGATGTGTTCCCGCACCCGAGTTAACTCCTCGTGCAACTGAGCATGGAGATGGGCTTCCATGTGGCCCAACGCCTGCTGAAAATCCGCAGTGATCCCCTCCCTGATCGCCCTCATCTGCTCTTCGAGGATCGGATGAGGGGATCTCGTCTCAGGTGGAAGAATCGTGATCAGGGGTGACGGCGGCCTGCGTCGAATCGTCAGTTCCGCTTTGCCCGCTCGCGCAGCCGCTTCTTTAATGGTCATGCCCATGTGCTCCCCCTCCATTCCCTCCTCAGATTGCCCTTGTCATACCGAGCTATGACCGTTCTTGTCCAAACCCTGATGGCCCGACTAGAGCGTCCCACCTTTTCCAGAGCGCTTGTCTTCTTTCAACGCCCGGGGGGTATGCTTAAAAGGAGGTCGATGGATTATAGGTAACGCGGACGAATCCGTGATGACCCGGTTGCTGCGTGTGTTACCTATAAAAAACGCACTCCCTTGTTCCCGATGGAGCCTGGTCTGCATCGTCATATCTCCTCAATCCCTGCGATATCTCGCCCCAAAAACATCTTGACATACGATATATAAGTCGTGTTATATTAACCGCGTATTATACTTCTGGTTGTTACTACAAAAAGCCGTACCCAGGTGAGTGGAAAGCCTGCGCGTATACTTACGGGAGGAACTAGGATGCAGAAGATCAAGCAGTCGTATCAAGATCAACTCGTTGCCCTAGCCACCAAGCACCACAAAGAAGAAGTCTTAGGTCCTCCTTTGCAGGCCATAGTCGGCGTCGTCTTAAAGGTGCCCAATGGACTGGACACCGACCTACTAGGTACTTTTAGCGGAGAAATCCAAAGACCAGGCCCCGCTCGCGAGGTGGCGATCCAAAAAGCTCGCTTAGGGATGGCCGCATTAGGCCTGCCCTTGGGTCTGGCCAGCGAAGGGAGTTTTGGGCCTCATCCGCAATGGATGTTTATTCCGGCGGACTTTGAGCTACTAGCATTTGTCGACGCCGACCAAGACATTACCATCGTCGAGCAGGTGCTAAGTACACAGACCAATTACGCCCAGACGCGAGCCCAAAGCTTAGCTGAACTATCTGAGTTTCTGACGCAAACCCAATTCCCATCCCATGGTCTCGTCGTTCGCCCGGATGTTGGAATACAACCAGGGCTTCTCTTCAAAGGTATCCTTGATTGCCCTTCCCTGGAAAATGCCATTCGACAATGTGCGCGGCAATCCGAAAACGGTTTGGCCTATATCGAGACCGACATGCGGGCTCACATGAATCCCAGCCGCAGAGCCGTACTGCACGAAGCCGCTGAAGCACTCGCACGGCGGCTTACCAGCTATTGTCCGGCGTGTCACACGCCGGGATGGGGTGTGACCGGCGTGATCCGTGGCTTGCCCTGTGAAGCCTGTGGATGCGAGACGTCTTTAGTCCGTAATGAGGTCTATGGATGCGTTCGCTGTGACTGCAGCCAGGAGATCGCACGGAGTGATGGAATGCGGGGGGCATCTCCCCAATTTTGCCCGTGGTGCAATCCCTAATAGCGGATTGAGGGGATGCTACCCGACGGCATGGACATGGAAAGGAGGATATTCTTTGCCACGCGAGTATGGTACACATGACTTGCAGGAATACAGCCTAAACACCCCCCCGGTTGTTTCTAGAGAGATTCATTCCCTCATTGTGGGCGCGGTAGATTTTCCCTATGAACCAGCCGTAGAACACGTGTTGGGGTGTACGGGCCATGGCCTGTGGTTTCGTTGCGAAGGTGCATGGATCTGGGATCCGTACGGGTCTTTAGTACGCAGTGTCCTGATGACAGTGCATCGTATTAAGTCCATCCGAGACCTTTACGTCGTAACCCACAGCGACGTTGCTCAAAATGCGTCTTCATTTTCTCGTCGTACTATGCTCGGTACCGGATTTTCCCCTCATGTGGTACGCACCGTTCGCTTCATGCTCCAATACGTCTACGCAGTAGACCCAACCCGATGGATGGACTCAGCTAGCAAGCCAGAAGAAGCGGTGGTGCGTACGGTGCGCCTATTCCGTGAACATCCCTTAATGCCAAAAACGGTCAATGTCCGTGGGCTCCTACTCAACGGAAAGGACTCGCGACTATTTGGCGTAGAGGCGTGAAGAATTTTAGGCAAAACAAAATGAAGGAGGTGATGGGCCATGGATTGTCGAGTCTGTCAGGGGCACGGAGAATGGACGTGTTTGGTATGCGAGCCTGGTCGGGCAGGTGAGCCAACCACAACGGGATGCCCAATGTGCCACGGACAACATTATGTGATTTGTTCAACGTGCGGGGGAAGTGGATTTATCGAAGAATAAGCCCCTGGAAAAGAAGGAGAGGACTATCATGGCAAAGCCTACCGCAATTACCGTCGCCGCAGGCGATGGCATTGGCCCCGAGATTATGACTGCCGTATTAACGATTCTGGAGGCCGCCGACGCCAATCTAACGATCGAAATGGTGCACGTTGGGGAGAAGGTCTACCTGGCTGGCATGGACAACGGCATAGATCCCCAAGTATGGGAATCCTTGCGCCGTACCCGTGTGTTCCTTAAAGGCCCCATCACCACACCGCAAGGCGGGGGCTACAAAAGTGTAAATGTCACCTTGCGGAAAACGCTGGGCATGTACGCCAATGTACGCCCCAGCGTTTCGTATCATCCTTTTATCTCGACCCGGCATCCCACCATGGATGTGGTCATCATTCGGGAAAACGAAGAGGACTTATATGCTGGTATCGAACATCGGCAAACCGCACAAGTCTATCAGTGTCTCAAACTCATTACGCGTCCAGGTTCAGAAAAGATTATCCAATATGCTTTCGAATATGCCCGTGCTTACGGTCGGCACAAGGTCACGTGTTTGGTCAAGGACAACATCATGAAAATGACCGACGGGTTGTTTCATCAGGTTTTCGACGAAATCGCCCTGCACTACCCAGATATCCAAAACGAAATGTGGATCGTCGATATCGGAGCTGCTAAATTAGCCGATACCCCCGAATTCTTTGATGTGCTGGTTATGCCTAACCTTTATGGCGATCTGCTCTCCGATGTGACCGCCCAAATTTCCGGATCGATTGGGTTAGCGGGTTCCGCCAACATTGGAGACCAATGCGCCATGTTTGAGGCGATACATGGTTCTGCCCCGCGAATCGCGGGACAGAATCGGGCCAACCCATCAGGGTTGTTGCAGGCATCCGTCATGATGTTGACCCACATCGGACAGCCCGCTGTGGCATCGCGAATCCACAACGCTTGGCTCAAAACGATCGAAGACGGGATCCACACGGATGACATTTTTACCGAGTCGGTCAGCCGGCAACGCGCAAATACCACTGAGTTTACTGCTGCAGTCCTAGCTCGGATAGGAGACACGCCGAGTGTCCTCCATCCAGTGACCTACCATACAGTACCCCAAACGCTGCGGACACCCCCAACGGATCGCCTCCCGATAGAAAAGAAGTTAGTGGGAGTTGACGTCTTTTTAGATTGGAACAGAGGTTCACCTAAGGATTTAGGGCCTATTGTAAGCCGAGCTATGCTCGATCCGCTTCGTTTGCGTGTGATTACTAACCGCGGTGTCAAAGTCTGGCCCGACGGTTTCCCGGAAACATTTTGCACCGACCATTGGCGCTGCCGATTTCTTGCGGATGAAGACGATGTCGTGCACCCTGGTCATATAACGCAATTGCTGGAACGCATCGCAGAGAACGGGTTGGAGAGCATTAAGACCGAGAATCTCTACCTGTTCGACGGAGTACCCGGATTTGCCGCCGTTCATGGTTAAGAACGGAATCGCAAAGACATTGGCTTGCATAATGCTCATGACAGTCTCGTCAGCATCTTAAGTTTCTCAGGCCAAAATGCCGAGTTTCCGGCGTAACGCTGCGGGATTTTGGTCAATACGCGTCAACAAGAGAGGCCTCTCGGTTTCGGGGTGTAACTCCTCCAACAAATCAGATCGGAGGCCGATCATGACGAGAGATGACCGACTTGCCCGAAGGCCAGGTCGGTTCACTCTCGTCCCTGCACACCTGACCTTGTCTGGAACGCCCTCTTTTCCGTCACGTTCAGAGCTGCATCGACCATGGCTTATCACACTGGCCATCTGCCTTCGCAGCACACCAAAATCCGGAGGCCCATTCCGGGCGCTGGGTTAATATCCACGAGGAATTATCTAAAGGCAATTCCCCTCCGTGCGGGATCGGCCCGGAAGCAACTTTATACACGTCATGGAAACGTTCACGCATCCCTTAACACAGGAAACTCATGCCACGGTCGATGATCGAGCCAGCGAATGAGACATTCGCCGACTGACCAAGACGGGTGTTGGAGCATTTTGTGGTCATCGAAGTAGAAAAAGTTGCGGTTAAAGTTGGACAGAATTTTTAGGCATTTGCTATGATCGTCGGAACACGACACAATTTGATTCATACACAAAGGGGGTGTACGCATGTTTGCGCGTTTTGTGATGGATACCGATTATTTAACGGGTGATCCGACGGAGACCGTGATGGCTGCCCGATGGCGCCTACAGACTAGCCCACACCGGACGATTTATGTGACAGATGCGCATCAGCGCCTCATGGGTGTCGTGCGGGAATCTGCGGTCCGAGAGTGGAACAGTCCGGGGCACCTGCGCGATATCATGGAGACCCCCGATGCGTCGGGACAGATCGGCCCCGACGTGGATATTACGGAGGTCCTACCCAAATTTGCGGAGCACCCCGACTGGTATTCGGTGCCAGTGGTCAGTGATACCGGCCAGATGCTCGGAGTCGTGGCGCGAGACATGGGACAAACGGCACGCCAACCCGCCGATAATTATGCACGCGCCCAGGCCACCGGACAATTGGCCCGTGCGGTGTGGGACGCCTTGAAGAGTGGATTTCTCATCATCGATGCGCATGGCATTGTTCGCCAACTCAACCCCTTTGGAGCCGAGATGCTGGGAGTGCCACTCGATGCGGTCATCGATCAACCCTATGAAGAATTGGCCCAATATGTTTTTGCCCATATGCGCGATTACTTGCGCGAGAGCCTAGTACCCGATGTTTTGGGCCAAAGCACGGGTCAGGGCGAACGCGAATTCCGCATTCAAAATGGCCGTGTGATGCAATTTTCTTACGGCACCGTACTCGAAGAAGAGGCATTGGTCGCGGTGGTCATCACCTTCGTTGATATCACGGCCTTGCGCGACGCGGAACAGAAGGCGCTCCATAAAGCACGCGAAGCCGAGAGCGCGTTTGGGCTCGCGCTGCCCAACACCAAGATTGAAATCAAACTCAAGAGCAGTCCGGAATATGCCGATGTCTTTGACCCGACGACGGGGGTGGCTACCGTGACCCAGGTCATCCCTAATGGCACCTATTGGCATGTCATTAACGGCTTGCGGCTCATGGCGGAACTGAAGGCGATTGGCGTCTTTCAATTGGTCGGGATGGACAAGGATACGCTGGTGCAGGCATTTATCTTCCATGATGTTGGCAAAGAACAACCCCATCTGGCGCTGGGGCAGGAATTTGTGCCGACTGACACCTTTGAATCGGGAGCCCTGCACGCCGCACGGAGTGCAGACTGGGCGATACGGGAATATCACGTGTCGACCGACGTGGAATGGATCGTGCGGTATCATCACACCCCCGAAGCAAAGCTGCCCGACACCTTTCCGACCGCCCTGAAACCGATGTGGCGTCTCTTTAAACTGATCGACGGTCTCTCAGCGGGCATTACCCGCCGGGAGGCGGAGATCGCCCCGATGACCCTTGATGGCACGGTCTTGACGATTCGGGAACACAGCCGTGATGCGCGCTATAATCGGGCTTACCGTGTGTCGATCTATACGGGACATGAAGAACCGCTGGACTCTGACTGAGCC
>JAKAAL010000001.1 GCA_021802375.1 Bacillota bacterium
ATAACACTCCATTTTTGGTGAATTTGGATGGCACCTAATTATACCAAAAAATCCAGTGTTCATGCGGGTTTCAGCGTTTTTGTGGGGTCAAAATGAGTTGTGAATTCGGGGTGCGAAAGTCAAGTACTTATTGGAACCCCTACACGATAGAGAGACGGTTCCCGTCTATCTCGGTCATGGCCTATGAGGTCATCCCCAACTAGGAGAGAGATGGTGTAAAAAGGTACGGCCGCCAGAGACCAAAGTTTGTGACCATTTTACGTCGGCAGTCGAGGTAGCGAAATCCTTAACCCACCTCCGTCCAGAATAATGGAAACCAAGGCCGAAACTCCTGTACAAAGACCGTGGATCCCGGTGGGGTCGAATCCATGTGGAAAAAGTAGCCAAAGAATATGAACCGACAAGCACTGCTACGCAAAACGATAAATAAACCCGACGCTAACCCTTGGACAGGCTTTGGGAAATAGATCCGATCCGGTTGAATGGGTAGAGAACAAAATCCGCTTCCCCGACAATCGCGGATCGAGCCACATATTTATGGATCCATAGCCGACTGTCATCCGAGATCGGCCGATTGTCTCCCAGCATAAAATAATGGCCCGGCGGCACGTGATAGGTCCCTAGTGCTAGGCCATTCCAGCGCGCGATATCGGGATTGGACTCGTTAAGCTTTTTGCCATCGATATAGACCGCATGCGCTGTCACGGTCACGGTGTCCCCCGGCATCCCCACCACCCGCTTAACGTACAACGTGGTCGGATGGTCGGGAGCGTAGAAGACAACCACCTCACCGCGGTGAATATGCCCCATTTCCGTCGCCAATTTATTGACGACGATTAGCGAAAAATTGGTCGGGCTCGTTGCGGGAATGGTGGGATACATCGACCCTGACGGTACCACGTCCGCGTGCGCCACATAGCTCCGGACGAATATCACCACAATGATGGCAACGACGACCGGTAGCACTCGTCGTTGTATCACATTCCATGCCGAAGTCGTCATAGAATCCTCCTATCCCACTATCCTGTGCCTCAAAGCTCGGAGATCCCCTACGCACCTGCTATCCTTATCAGGAACAACCAGGTGCTTACCTCGTTGCCTACGGAAAATAAACGCGCAGAGCACGTAAAAGGTTTCAGCTTAGGTAGAGCTCAGTCCGAGGTATCGGGCTATTGTGGATCCTCGACCACATCGACGAGCCCATTTAGGCCAAAGGCATTATGAATCTGGGCCAGTCCGCGCTCAGCATCGTCCCGCGCCACGATGCAGGAGATCTTAATCTCTGAGGTCCCAATCATTTGAATGTTGATGTCCGCATCGGCCAACGCTTTAAATACACGGGCTGCAACACCCGGCTGCCCGAGCATGCCAGATCCTATCGCGGATATCTTGGCGACCCGGTCATCAATCACCACGGCCTGACCGTGCAACATCGTGAGACATTGCTCGACGATGGGACGGGCTCGCGATACATCCTGATCATCGATGGTAAACGCAATGTCATTTAGCTTATCGTGCGACACCGATTGAATGACGAGCTCGATGTTAATCCCATGCTCTGCCAACTCCGAAAACAGTAGCGCCGCCACACCCGGTGAGTCTGGCACCCCTAAAAGGCCGACCTTCGCCACGTGACGATTAATGGCAAGTCCGGTGACCGCGGGCCGCACCGGTATCACAGGCTCGGTTGCGATTTGGGTACCAGGTTCGTCCTGAAACGTCGACCGCGCATGAATTACCACCTGATTCCCCTTGGCATAGGCCACCGCTTGGGTCTGCAACACCTGGGCACCTTGGCTCGCTAATTCCAACATCTCGTCGTAGCTCAATCGGCTCAAAGGAACCGCGTCTGGTACGATGCGGGGATCGGCCGTGTAGACGCCCGCAACATCGGAATAGATCTCACACCGATCCGCGTTTAGTGCGCCCGCGAGCGCAATTGCCGTCAAATCCGACCCACCACGACCTAGGGTCGATACATCGCCGCCGGCGGTCACGCCTTGGAACCCAGCCACCACTGGCGTAATCCCCACTGCCAGCGCTTGTCGCAACTGCGTGGGGTCGATGGATTCGATCCGGGCTCGGCCGAAATCATAAGAGGTCTGGATTCCCGCCTGAGCTCCCGAAAAAGAACGGGCAGGAATTTTCAATTGCTCCAACGTCATCGCCAAAAGGGCCGTGGTCACCAATTCCCCCGTGGATAGGAGTGCGTCCATCTCCCGACCGGAAGGAATGTCGGCCAATGCCTCTGCAAGACCCACCAGGTGATCCGTGCTGTCTCCCATGGCCGACACCACCACGACCACCTGGTCCCCTCGTCCGAGCACCTGTTGAATTTTCTTCGCGACTTGGGCAATATGGGAGGGTGTAGCCACGGAACTCCCGCCAAATTTCTGTACCAGCAACATCAACATCAACCTCTTTCGCGGGCATGTATATCCGACTATGATATCAAATATCATGTGAAACGCTGAACAATAATCGTCCAATTTTGTTGTAATTTGTGGAAAGTAGGCGACCCTTATGCCAACGCCGTGGATTACCTTCGACCTTGACGGCACCCTACTCAAGAATCCTTACTGGCGTCTCACGTTATTTCCGTGGATTCAGGAAGAAAGTGCGCGTCACCACTTGGATTGGAAACAATTTTGGCAGCCCGTTATTGACGAAGGTCAAAAACGGTGGGTCGAAGGGCGGTGGGTCGAAGCGTACGATTGGGAAGATATTATCCAACGCGTATGGGGCAAAAACCCTCCCCAACCCGAACTGGTTCCCTGGAATCGTGTGGCATCCCTTAGTCTCCCGGGCGTATTATGGATGCTCTCAAAGCTCCAGCACTACCCGGTCCGACTAGGCATTATCACCAATGGACTTGCCGTAAACCAGCTACCATTTATACGAAGCCTCGGATGGGATAGGATTTTTGAGACCATTGTGACCACGAACAGAACCACAGGCTGTAAACCCAATCCCAGAGTCTTTCATGCCTTTGATGGTGCGATCCTGTGTCATATCGGGGATCGCCTCAATCACGATGTGTTGGTCGCACACCGGGCACATGTAACGAGCATCCTATACCAACCCGAGTGGCATCCCGAGGATCGGTTTGACCCTTTATCTCCCGCCCTAGTCGTGCCCCACCATGTCATATCGGACTATTGGGGGCTACCCGCGCTCATTGACCATTTACTTCAGATGAGGGCACGAACTATTTAGAGAAGCGTAATTTCGGGTACCGTATTTGGTCATTACGTTAGCAGTTAAGACCAGCTACTGTGCATTTGGCGTTAGACCTGGTGGATATCATCGATATCGGTATCAGAGCAGCGACTAGGTAGCGCACGATGAAACCGGAGTCCCCTCGAATTTCATGGTCTCCCCTACTCGTAGTACTATAAGGATATCTGCCACACATCAAGGGGGACCCATGCGCATCGAAATTAATCAGGTCGTCTACGACCACGAAACGGATATTCGCGTGAGATTTTGCGAAACCGATGCCAATCAGCACGTCAGCCAAGCGTCCTATGCGATCTATTTTGAGGAGGCACGTACCGCCTTTTTAGAGTCACTCTCGGGACCTCAGTTCCATTGGTGGGCCGACGGCCATACATTAGTCTTAGCCCAGCAATGTTTGATTTATCGCAAACCCGCATTCTTCCGACAAACGCTGACCGTCTATAGCGCAGTCAAGCGCCTCGGCCGGTCGAGCCTTGATTTAACCCACGCTGCCGTACTACGCGGGGATCCGAATTCCGTTATTGCCGAAAGCACCTCAACCGTGGTGCTGGTCAATACACACACGAACCAAAGCATGGCATGGCCTGAGGACTTTCGGAGCCGTATCACCGCCATGCTCCCTTAACTCGGCGTTAAGGGTGGACGGGTGCCGGTGGCGTATAACCAAAGGGCCATTTCCAATTGAGTCCAAAGGCGCCATCGAAAACTGCCTGAGCCTTAGGATCTTTAATCTTGAAGTATTGATCATAAATCGCACGGGCAACGAAGCCAGAATCCGCCCCCCAATTACCCTCGCGAATGTAGACTAAAATGAGGATGTTTGGGTGCGGCATCGGACCGTAGGTCAAAAAGTACGCATTATAACTATTATTTTGACTGACAACCTGCGAGGTCCCGGTCTTGGACGCAACCGGCACCGGGATCCCAGCCAAGGCTCCATATCCCGTACCGGAAATCCCCTTCGCAATCGAAGGGTCTTGAGCTGACATCTCCATGCCAACATGTACCGTGTGAATCACGGAATACGGAACATTGAGCTTACCCTGAACCACGGGATGAAACGTTTTCACAAGCTTACCCGAGGCCGTCGTAATCGATGACACCATGTGCGGCTGGTATAGGGTGCCCCCATTGGCAATCGCCGAGTCAGCACGCGCTAGCGCAATCATCGAGTATTGCCCGATTCCCTGGCCAATCACGGTATTCAGATTCCACCCCCAAGTCCACGGCACGTGGTTTTCTTGCATCAAAAGTGCCGGGGAGGGAATTAGACCCGTGGCCTCCCCGGGTAGGTCAATACCGGTGGGCTTATTAAGTAAGAATTTTTTCATCCATTTATCCATCGTCTGAATTCCCATGTCATACCCTAAGGTGTAGAAAAACACGTCGTCTGACAACCCAAGAGCCTGCTCAATGTTTATCGATCCAAATCCTGGCGCATACCAGTTCGTAAACGCATGGTCCTTCGGAAAGTATCCCGGATCATAGATTTGGGTGCTTGGGGTCACCACACCGGTCGCGAGAGCCGCGACCGCCATGAGGGGTTTAAAGACCGAACCGGGAGCGAAAAGTCCCGATACCGGTAATACATTGAAAGGACTCATGACATTGTTCAACAGTTGGGTAAAATAGGAACTCCGAGTCGTTGAATTCGGTAACAGCTTATTCGGATTATATGACGGGTAACTCGCCATCGCGAGCACATTACCATTATTCGGGTCAAGAGCCACCACGGCGCCTTGAATGGCGCCTGTGCTATGGGCCAAGGGCGCCGTAGCATGACGCATGGCCTTCATCGTATACATCAAAGCGCTCGTAGCGGTTTGCTCGAGCTTCCAATTAATCGTCAAATGTAAGGTGTCTCCAGGGGTAGGGACAGTCTGGCCGAGTAATCGGACTAACTGCCCTTGTCGATTGACCTCGGCAAACTGGCCGCCTGAGTGGCCCCGTAAGTAAGACTGATATTCTTGTTCAAGCCCCGCTGACCCGACGACCGCCGTTTGCGAATACCCCTTAAATTGTGGCTGCTTTAACTGCAACGCATTAATGGGGGAGGTATATCCTAAAATGTTCCCCATGACACTATTGTATGGATACGACCGCACAGCCACGGGTTGTAACCGGGTGTTCGGCAAATTCGATCGATTTTCTTCCACGGTGGTCATCTGTTGGGCGGTTAGACCCGATACAATCGCCACCGGCTGATAGGAGTACGCTCGAGCTTCTTGCTTTTTAACTTGTTGGGCCAACTGCTTTTCTGACACCTTAAGATATTGGGCCAGCGTTTTCACTTCGCTCGTCGGCATGACCGGCTGCTGACTAATGGGGAGATAGTATAACGTCCATGAGGGTTGCGAAGTGGCCACCACCACTCCATCACTCGTCACAATATTACCCCGCGGAGCCGGTACCGGAAGTTTCCGCAAGGTATCTTGACGTGCCATGGCCTGGTAGTGAGCCGATTGCTTGATCTGTAAATACCAATAGCGATACCCAACCACTAAAAAGGCGATCAGAATCAACCCGAACATAGTGATGGCGCGCCAAGTAACCTTTCGTGCTTCGTTCACGATACCTTGCCAACCCCTTTCAACATACACATAACGTCTAACGATTCCCGAATGTAACGCGGGTCCCCCAAAAAATTTCAGAGGGACATCCCTATAGCTTTTTAACCCGGATGGCGTACAGGCGCCTTATGGGGGAGCATCTCCATCACCAGCATAGGACGTCGAAGAAATTGCCTGTGTCTGGCATCGATCCCGATATGACTAATTTGCCTAAAAAATACGCTTCAGGACAGTCACCCAACACCTCCCTATTATGGACGCCGTGGGTATCCTGGTGCAATCCCCGAATCTTGGATGCGTGCTATAATAAAGGCAGTAAATCAGGGAGGCGAGCGGATGAAAATTTTCTTTAACGACGAAACCGTATTAGACTTCGACAAGATGGGCGAAAACCTTCAAGACCTGGTGCAACGGTTGACCCCATTCGGCAATTTGGGTGGATTTGCTGGTAGCCAGGTCGAGCACCTGGACGATTTCTCCTTGAGGGCGCTAGAGCGCCGCCTCACCGCACGCCGCGATACCCTTAATGATGCGTTAGACCTCATCCATCAAGAGTGGGCACGCCGTCACACCCAGTCGGTTCCCGACGCCGAATAAGCTCCAAGTAAAGTTGGCACCCTAAAATAAGTTCAAACTTCTAGGGAGGAATTCGCCAACATGGATGCTATGACCCACTGCTGTTGTGACCAATGCTCACCGAATATGTGCGGTAGCCAATGCACCTGTACCCAAGGCGCGCACCCTTGCACATGTGACCAATGTGACTGCGCCCACTAACATGAACTAACTAACGGAATCCCCCTTCGTCGGTCTTTTCTTGGGAAGGGGGGATTCCTCTTATCCGTGGGCTTTACTGCCCCCCGACTGCATAAAACCTCCGTCATGCGTTTACCTCCGTTGAAATGTCACATTTTCTCGTCGGGTGACGTTAAAGGCTATAAAGGAGGTTTAGGTATTGCTACCGCGTCCCCAACCAAAAGATACAGAACTCGCGTCCCCGCGACCCATCCCATGGCGTCGTATTACCCTCATATTTGCAGGATCCCGCGCTCTCTATTTACTCATTATCTGGAGTATTCCCGCACTCACACTTATGGATGCTCCGCAGGTGACTCTGGTGGCCCGCCGCATGGTACTTGGGACTCACCGTGCTCTTGTCCAATAGCTACAATATGTTCGAGGGCATTCCGAGGTTTTTGGCCGAACTCCCCCCATGGTATTTAGGCTGGGCCTTGTGGCAAAAACACGCACACAAACGCGATCTCGTACTCATCCTCACGGTGGGTCTTATGGTCTGGTACTGCGCCCTTTGGGTCTTAGGAGTTCATGCAGTGCAAAACTAACATATGCGAAAAAAATAACCCCGCATTAGGGTTATCCGCAATGGTGCCGGGAACCGGACTCGAACCGGTACGACCTCTCGGCCGGAGGATTTTAAGTCCTCTGCGTCTGCCTATTCCGCCATCCCGGCATGTCAGTCAGTTAATCTTATCAGCCCCGGCCTCCACGCTTGGACTCGGTGTTGCGCTTCAAATCCTGCAAGCGATCTTCACTGTCCCGCATAAAGCGTTGCATCTTATCTTCAAATGACGCCGGCGAAGTATTCCCACCTCGTCGGTCACGGTCACGGTCTCGATCGCGATGATTGTCGCGCGATGATGGTGCCTTAGGTTGCGCTTGGCGAATGGATAAGGCCACTTTCCCCTTATCATCCATCGACAACACTTTCACCTTAACATGATCGTTCTCTTTCAGAAATTCCTTGATGTCCTTAACATAGGCATCCGCAACTTCAGAAATATGAACGAGTCCCGTCTTACCGTTTGGTAGCACGATAAAAGCACCGAAGTGCGCAATACCGCTGACGGTTCCCTCTAAAATTTGCCCAACTTCTACTTCAGACGACATATAAGAAACTGAGTCCTCCCGTGATTCGGATTGCTGATAGTGCCATTATATGACCGCCGTGAAACCGCTGTCAATGGAAGTCTCTTGGAACTCCAAAATTTCCCAGATTGGTTTATGGCGTTGTGAACACGGGGTTCGGAATCGGCGCGGTACCCTGGATCATCTTACTGAGTGTTTTGGGATTACGTAATTCCCGAATATCCGTTCTCAATTGATTTTGCTCCCCTTGCACCACAGCAATCTGACGGTTCCAGTGCTGTTCATCATGCCATAGCACCACCATGTGGGTCAGGGAAATCCCAATCCAGACTGCCGAATATACCGCAATGGCGATCATGACAAGGCGTGCCCATTTTATTCTGACCCGCTTCCCTAGAATCATACGTCGTCTTCTCCTTCGTCAGGATCCGCAAGTACCCCGAGCGGATCTCCTGAAATCACCAATACGACCTGATAACCCTTAGTCTTAGCTCGATTATAAAGCGTTGCGACTGTAGCAGGAGATAAGCCAAGACGTTTGGCTACCGTGTCGTTGTTGACTCCGGTCTCCTTTAAGGCCACGACTTGTCGCTCACGAAATGAAAGTTTCTCAAGCCCACGAATTTCAATTTGCATATATCACCAGTTATCCACAGGTTGTGTACAAGATGTGTACAAATCAACTACAAAACAACTACATAGTTTTTACATTATAAGAGATGATGGCAGGGTTGGCTACAGATTAGAGGGGGGATTTTTTCGATTAATCCAAGAAAGAAATCGCGTACCTAAGGGCCTTGTCACCCGCCGCGATAGTTGCCTTACCGGGAAGCTCACATAGTAGACAGCACGGGCCTCTACGTGAGCCACGAATGATAAGACGCCAAATACAAAAGGCGCAGCAAGCCACGCCCATAATCCGTAGCCCACCAGCACCCCAACAATACTCCAAATTTTTAGACTGCCCCAATCCGACCAAAAGAGCATTAATAAGTAGATAACGGCTACCCCGATAAAAAAAAGCCAGTCCAGGGCTTCACTCACGCCCGGCCACATACGCCACTGACTCCTGCATGCGCCGTAGCTCGTCGCCAGGAACCCAATGCCCATACCGGTTATGATCCAAATTGCCAACATCTCAAAGGGGCCGAAGGCCATCAATATCGCCCCCTTACCGCCACAACTTTTTCCATGCGGTATCGGACGGCTTTCCGACCTTCTTTCGACTATAGACCAGGGCATCGATATCGCCGTCTGCGCTAAAATGCCCGGCTTCGAGGTCTAACTGGTGAATCGTTAACCCACGACCCCGTATCGTGAGCAGGCCCAATTCAGTCGCTAGGACGATGGTATTATCGTCGAAGTTATCCACTTGCCGTACGCCTTCGATAACCACTGCCCGGCGCCCATTGACCGTGACCACATGATCTTTGGGACGTTTACTATCGCGGTTGTCCAACGCCATCCGATCCGCTCCTTTACATCACACACGCGATTATCCTATGGTATGCAAAGGACTTCATCGGTTAGACCTCCCGATATAAGCTAGCCGCGTCTTTGGCCGGCACGTTTTCCCGTAACGCTTCGACAACGACCGAAATGGTCCGAGTGCCGAACCCGATCGTGATGCGATCACCGAGTTCAATCTCATGACCTGGCTTGACGACCTTGCCATTGACCTGCACTTTGCCGGCATCACAGACTTCCTTAGCCAATGTCCGACGCTTAATAATGCGACTCACCTTTAAAAACTTATCGATTCGCACCCATGGTCCTCCGATCCCGTAATGTGAGTAAATTACCCAAGAAAAAGACCAGGCCGCTTGGGGCCTGGTCTGGACGCCTGGTACTGCCTATTTGGCGACAGAGTCCTTTAAAGCTTTACCGGCTTTAAACGCTGGCACCTTGCTGCCAGAAATCTCGAGCGTAGCTCCGGTGCGGGGGTTTCGGCCCACACGTGCCGCACGCTGGCGCACTTCAAAGGTACCAAATCCCACGAGCGAGACCCGGTCTCCCTGGGTCAATGCCGTTTCAATGGACTCAACAACCGCGTTCACAGCCTTCTCGGCATCCTTCTTCGTCATTCCCGCACGTTCCGCAACTTCGGTTACTAATTCCGCCTTGTTCAACAATATCCCTCCTGCTAAATGTTGTTACCTACCAAAAAGAATCTTCGTTCCCACTATTCGCCAATAACGCGCGAAATCCTTTTTTTATCAGGAATTTCCCCGGTAAGACGCTCGAGACGGAGGACTTTGGCTAACCAATCGCCTCCATAATGCCCATTCCACATCCAAATGGTGCTGTCGACCACAGTCCGCGATCGCCCAAGCCGCATCCGCTAGGATTTCTTCTAGTGTTCCCGATGCATTGGCAATATATACCTGCATAAAATCTCGAACGGCTTGAAACGCAGGGCTTCCCGGGTCTACCCCGCGCTTGCTTTCGCGCTTGGCCATAACGAGACTCGGATAGACCCAACTCGCTCGGGACTCCTCATGTCCTTCTTGATCTTTGATTCGATCCCACTGCTCTTGCACGTCCGAGACGTGTTCAATCACCTCATCTCCAAACACATGCGGGTGGCGACGGATCAATTTTTCCACCTCACGCCCCACAACCGTGGAGAGGCTGACGTCTTGGAGCAATGCACTTTGGAAGATGATTTGGAGGAGAACGTCCCCGAGTTCCCCCTGGAACGAATCTAGGTCCCGCGCTACCAGGGCTTCCGCAGCTTCATAGCTTTCGTCGAGAAGATAGGGAAGCAAAGATTGGGACGTTTGCTGCTGATCCCAGGGACAGCCCCCATCACCAAGGAGACGCTCTACCACATGGACCAAAGGGCCAATCTGGATCGGGGATCCTGGCAATTCTAACGAGCTACCCGCGTCCAGTACAAGCTCCTGTACCTCGTCCCACCGGAGTGGTTCGGGTATTGACTGAGCCGCAGGCCACCATCGGGTCGGCGAGTCCTTAGGAAACAGGGGACCAAAGGCTTTCCAAATCTCAGTCCCAAGCTGGGGACCTTTAATAACAAATCCACCAGATCCTTCCAACGAATCCCACAACCATTGCCCCATAAGGCTTTTCACCCCCGACTGCTTGCAGTATACCGAAAGCCACCTCGGATGGCAAAAATTTCAGCGTTCTGTCCACAGTCTTTGTATTCCATGTAATTCCCCTACACTCAACATCAAGATCCCATAGATGAGAGCCCCTAAAACGACAGAGCTGGTAACCATGGCGGCCAGTGGCCACCCCACACCGAGGTGAATCCAGGTTTGCACCCCCATCACCATTAAGAGGGTCCCCGCCGTGGGCCAAAGAGCCCCGGTAAGCATCCCTCCGCGATGAGGGACGATCTTGGCCCAATCTCGCCAATTCAGGTAAGCCGTAAGCATCCCCGCGACCACCGTTCCGATGGCCGCGCCTCTAATCCCCAATGCAGGGACCGGGGTGAGCCACCAGGTTAATGCGAACTTCGCTAGAGCCCCTACGACGAGGTTTTTTACCGGGATCCAACCGCGGCCCGCCGCTTGCAGTGCAGAGCCCAGGACTTGTTGCAACGCGAGCACCGTCGCTCCGAAGGCCAGCACCTCCAGAGCTCCACTCGCGCCAGACTCCCCGTATAAAAGCTCCGTCAGAGGACGCGCCAACACGATGAGCCCTCCACCCATGGGAAGTCCCAAGAGCCAGACCAAATGCATTGCCACTCCAACCCGATGCCCGGCCTCCTCCCGACGGCCGCTGGCAATGGAACGAGCCACCGCGGGAACCAGGGAGACTGCCAATGCGGCCCCCACCACCATCGTAAGATTCACCAACGGCATGGCCTCGCCACTTAAACGACCAAAGAGCGCCGTCGCCTTCACAAGCGGCATCCCGGTTCGTGTCAGCCGGAGCGGGACGAACATCGAATCCGCCAACAGCATCAAAGGAAAAAGCAGTCCCGACAGAGACATCGGAAGTGCTACGAGGAATAAGCGGCCCAATTCTCCGAAGGGAACCGGTCTTCTTAAGCGAAACCGTGGCTCATGATGGGCGCGGCGCCAAATGAGGTATCCCACACCTACCAGAGCTCCAATCGGGGCACCCAAGGTGGCCCCAGCCGCCGCACGTTCAATCCCTTCGGGTAACAACAAGAGGGCGATGGGGAACATCACAGATACCCGAACCACCTGTTCTAAAATCTGACTGGCGGCGGTCGGCGCCATTTCTTGACGTCCTTGAAAATATCCTCGGAAACTGGCCTCAAGAGACACGAATCCCATGGCCGGTGCCAGTGCTCGAATCGGTAAGGTGGCCGCGGGTTCAAAAAAAAGTCCACGGGCAATCAACGGCGCGCAGAGTTCCATGACGACGGCCAAGAGCATCCCAATCGTGCCTAAGCCCACCTGAGCCCACGCCCCTAAGGCTTCGGCTCCGGTTTCGTCGCCACGGCTAAGTTTTTCCGCGGTTTGTTTGGACAGGGCGGTGGGTATCCCGTTTACCGACACCGCCAATAGGACCGCGTATAACGGGTAGGCCATCTGGAACAAGCCTACCCCATAATCCCCCAAAACTCGGGGTAAGAAAATGCGGTAGACTGCTCCAATGAGTTTTGAGATAAAGGATCCGATCGAGAGCCAGAAGGCTCCTTGCCACACCGTGCCGCGGTGATTCTTTTCCATTCGGCCTCTCCTTATGTTGCTGGAGTCTCATTTAGCAACATATGGAGCCTGGCCACTGAAAAGACCTGGGCTTAACCGCGCAGCTGGCGCATACTCACCTCGACGGCATCGAGCGTCCGTTCAATTTCGGCTAATTGATGCGCCGCCGAAACGAACCACGCTTCAAAGCGACTGGGTGCCAAATACACTCCTTGACTCAACATCGCCTGATGGAATCGGCCAAACTGTTCTTTCGAGGCGGCGCATGCCGTATCGTAATCCCACACCGGATCGGATCCGAAAAACACCGTGAATCCCGACCCCATGCGGTTGATCGTGATGGGAATCGAATGACGTTCGGCCGAATCGCGAATGCCCGCATCTAAAAGTTCCGCCAGGTGCGCCATCCGCGGATACGGATCCTCCTCACGAAGCACTTGAAGGGTTTCTAGTCCTGCCGCCGACGACAGCGGGTTTCCAGCCAAAGTTCCCGCTTGAAACATTCCGCCAAGAGGTGCCACGTATTGCATGATTTCACGCCGCCCTCCGTAGGCTCCCGCCGGCAAACCACCCCCGATGATCTTTCCGAGCGCGTATAAATCTGGGATCACCCCGAGTAACGAAGCCACCGCCCCATAATGGAATCGAAACGCGGTAATCACCTCATCGAAAATGACCAATGCTCCGCATCGATGGGCTAACTGCAACAGGGCCTCAAGATAGCCAGGCCGTGGCGTAACGATCCCCATATTCCCCACCACCGGCTCAACGAGTACGCAGGCCACCCGATCTCCCCATTGGTTTAACGTAGCTTCTAGCTTTGGGACATCATTAAACGGAAGACTGATGACGTCACTGGTGACCCCTGACGGGACCCCCAAACTGTCGGCGGTCCCTACCGTAGAGGCACCCGAACCCGCCTTCACGAGCACCCCATCGCTGTGCCCATGATAGGTCCCTTCAAACTTAATGACCAAGTTCCGCCCGGTGAAAGCTCGGGCGAGCCGAATCGTGGACATCACCGCTTCCGTGCCCGTCGTGGTTAGGCGAACCATATCCATGCCTTCGATGGCGTCTACTAAGACCTCTGCCAACCGAATCTCACTCGGGTGCGGTGTCCCGAGCAGGGTCCCCTCTATGCTCGCCCTTTGAATGGCGCGGGTGACCCGGGGATGCGCATGTCCCAAAATAACTGGGCCGAATGCCGCTAGGTAATCGATATAGCGCTTTCCCTCCATGTCGATGAGGTACGCCCCTTCTCCTCGGTCCATCACTAACGGCGGATCCCCTCCCACGCTACGGAACGATCGAGCCGGGGAATTGACGCCCCCGGGTGTCACGGCCATCGCGCGGTCAAACCATGATAATTCACTCATCACGTGCCTGCCTCCCCTATTTCCCGGTGATATCATAGCAATTTTTACGATTTCGCATAATCTCAGATGCTTGGTGGAATCCTTCCCCAGATGAGGTGATTGGCGTGTCGCAACCATCCTACTCTCGCCCTATCTATCGCAGCAAACTACTCTGGCCCGTCTTGCTGATCTTGATGGGAATCATATTCGGGGCGGGGTTGTCCAATGTCTTTCCAGCTACCGTCGGACCCTATATCCCCGATAGCGAATTCTACGCACTGGGGTCTTTAATCGGGATGCTTGCCTCCTGGCTCGGTCTCGGAGGGTCTATCCTCTTGGTTCCAGCCTTGCTAAATCTTCCCGGGTCTCCCCTCTCGGCCCATCAGATTACCGGAACTGGTGCCGTGCAGTCGATGGTGACCGCACTTATGGGATTCTTATCCTATCGCCACCAAAACCTGGTCCAGTGGAGCATATCGTGGCGCATGGCCCTCTTTGGAAGTCTAGGGGCGGCACTCGGTGCCATCGTCTCCACCCATCTGCACGGCAGCGGAATCGGCTTGGCGTTTAGCGGTGTAAGCCTTCTCGCCGCCCTGAGCCTTATCTTTCCTAAACAACTCCGAGTTCCAATAAAGGCCGGCAATGCCTTATATGGTGTCACCCTATTAATCGGGATCATGGGAGGCATCACCGGCACCCCCGGCGCCTTTATTTTAACCCCTATGATGCTCGTCTTTACGGGTCTCCCCCTAAAACAGTGTCTCGGGACCGTATTAGGACCGGTTTTCCTGATGGCACTCGTCTCCGCGGGAATTAAACTCCATGCCCATCAAATCGCATGGACTCCCACGCTCATGCTCCTGGCAGGCGGTGTTCCCGCCGCTTGGGTTGGCCCTCAGTTGGCCACCATAACCCCGACCCAATGGCTAAGGTTCGGCCTCATCACCGCGATCCTCGGGGCCACGGCACTAACCATCGCCCATACGGTTTAAAACATAGCGGGCATGAGGATCAATGACCACCGTGTGTTCGCCTGGAGCGCTCTTGATAAATTCGCGCCTTTGCCGCTTGGCCCCTATCCTAAAAAACCATGCCGCTTCATGAATCAGGCTTGTCCTGGTAGGACAGCAGGTGACATAAGGTCGTCACGCTTTCCGATAGGGTTTGGTACGCGGTATCAATCACAATGTGGGGGCGATCCCAGGCTTCGTACGAACGTTTCTCCACGTCCGACCAGTTGGGAAGCACCAGCCCGGGAACGTTCACGACACGAGATGCCACGCGTCGGCGATGCTCGTCGTGATTTGAGCAAACGACCTCAATCTCAACAAACGAAACAGCCAAAGACTCTGCCACTTCGCGCCATGCCTGACGTGTTATATAAAGAGGATTGACGCTGTCCGCAACAACGTCGAGACCCAATCGGAGATTCTGCCTTGTGATCTCATAGCCTACGACGTAGCCAGCAGGTCCATCCACGAAAACCCCTGCGTCTCGCAGGGCCTGTTCGATCACATCTATCCGAACATAGGACGCCTGCAACCGTTGAACAAGTGCGGCCGCAGGGTGGATTTTCCTGTGCCGGGCAATCCGGCGAAAATGTAAAGCGCGATGGCCCCCCTTTCCATGGATCCTCATTGGTTTCGACACCACCTCCTTTAGTGCGCTAGGATACACGCGGCCCTATGCGATATTCGAGGAAACCGTGCACACCAGGACGATCCCCCTCATAGTAAACGCGCAGAACCTAACGACCACAACGTTAACAACCCCCATCACAGGCATCGCTATCGTAGAGGATGGCTTTCTCGCTTACCAATCGGGCACCCGTGTCGTCGCCGTGAATTTATCCACCGGACAGCAATCGGAAAAACCCATCCCCAGCCATCGCACCGCTGCTAACTGGGCGGTCGTGTCTCACGGCATCCAGATTGGTAGCACGCTAGTGCGCCTTCCCGAAATACCCGTCATGCCGGTCCGCACTACGCCGGTAGGATATCGATGGTTAGGCCTCTCTTCCAACAACCCCCTCATGGTCATTCCGTCTAACTGGCCCGTGGTGAAGAGCCCTCCCGTCGGTTCATGGACCCGATACGTGGCCCATAACCCCGCCATGCCGAAGGAGGTCGTAACGGTGGAGTTGAGTGCTTGTCAGGGTTGCGCCTCTCCGGCACCTTTGGGCGGACCCGTCTATGCCCCGGATGCACCTGTACTGGGGGCCGCTGCTAAAACATTTTCGTGGGTCACCGATCACTTCGTCAGCCAGAAGGTCCTCAAAGCAGGATGGCTTACAACGACGGATACGGTGGTCTGGCCTTTTGGCAACGGTAAGCTTGTGGTGTCGTGGACGGTTCCGGTCAACCAAAAGACGCCCTTTGCCCAAAGTTTATTGGTGGGATGGCGTCTTGGTTCCAACCAGATAGGACCGATCTCATAAGTGATAGCGTTGGTTCGCCGGGACACCCGTAGTCCGGCGTGTGATAGAGGTTAGAGGCCTACAATCCAGGCCCAAAAGAAAACCGCAACGGCCCTGTGACGGAATCCATTGCGGACTTTCTCGCTGAAACCCCTCGATGTGCGAGCTATTGCTCCATTTGTTTTGCTAGAAAGCCCGCTGCCGTTTCCGCCAACTTTACTTCCATTTCTCCCATCTTTGCATCGGGCTCGCGACTACAAAGGATAATCGCCCCGATGGGGTCTCCTTCGGCGATGATGGGCGCAATGACTTCAACTAGGAATTTATCCTCGTCGTCGTCGCCTATGACGCTGCCCTTGGGCTTATGATCCCCACGGTTGTAAAATAGCGTCTTTCGCTCTTCCATAGATTTTTCGACTAACGCGCCCAACGCCTTGTTGAGAAATTCTTTCTTTGGAGCACCAGCCACCGCAATGACCGCATCACGGTCAGCGATCAGGGCAATGTGGCCAATCGCCTCATTGAGAGAATCGGCATACTCCTTCGCGAAATCCCCTAATTCTCCAATCGGCGAGTATTTTTTCAAAATCACCTCGCCATCCCGGTCGACAAAAATTTCTAAGGGATCCCCTTCACGGATTCGTAAAGTCCTTCGTATTTCTTTAGGAATCACCACGCGCCCCAGGTCGTCGATCCGGCGCACTATTCCGGTAGCCTTCACGTTAGACCCTCCTTTCGCTAGCTCTTCAGAGGTAGTATATCGGGAGCGCTACCTCTTTATGCATTTTTTCCCGTTTCTGCCCATCGGTACGAGATCACCCGTTTTGATACAACTTAATGTGCGCGCTCTTTTCCAACTGATTAGCCCAGTGTTGAAACGTAACCGTCTTCGCACTTTGCATCAACTGAGCCTGAATTTCGGGACGGACCTGACTGTAGGGAATTGAATGGCCCGGTTTTGCCGTTTCCACTTCGATGATAGCGTAGCCCAAATGGGTGGGGACTATACTATAGTGACCCGGGGCCAGCCCCTGGATTGCCTTGGCCACACTCGCCGGTAACGTCGTGGCCACCCCGAGCTTGATCCACCCGAGAGAACCGCCCATGGTGGCCGTTGACGTGTTCTTCGAGTCCCTCCGGGCCAAGGCCGAAAAATTGGCCCCCTTCATGAGTTGGGTTTCAATTGACGTGGCATCTTTATGGGTGGACACGACAATCTCCCGCGCTAGTTTCTCATTTGGGGTCACGAATTGGCTACGGTGCGCCCGATAAAACGCGTAGCCTTGGCCAGATTTCAAGGGCGCCGTATGTTGGGTTACGCGACTAAATGCAGCCTGCAGGACCATCTGGTCGGAAACAAATTGCTGAAATTCTTTAGCGGTGAGTTGGTGCGTCTTGAGCGATCGCGATAGTCCAGAGGGACCGCCTAACGGCGGCGAAACTTTCGTACTAATGAAATGCGTGGCTTCTCGCCCTGCCATGGCCGACGAAATCACGTGGTGGCTCAATGCCCAGTCTTTCACCAACGACTGTTGAATCAATTGATGGATTTGCATCCTTTTAGCCGAGGGGTTGCTACTTAGCGATACCCGGTCGACGACCTCCGTAGACCGTACCGCGACGGCCAAATCTCGTTCTGTCAAGACCTTATTGTTCACGGTCGCCACTTTCGCCGGCCCCGAGGCCGCATATCCACACCCTCCAAGTAGGCTGACGATGGCCAGCGAACTAGCCGCTTTGCTCCTTCCCACGTGTTGTCGCCTCCAGCATTATTGTCAGGCCCTCCAGCATCAAAGCCAGCGCTTGATCCGAAGTCGCCCGGGGAGGTAGCCGAAGCCCTAGTTCAGGAACCTTAAAGGCCCCCGGTAGCAGTCGGCCGGGAAATCTCTCGGCTAATCGACTGATGGTATCCGGGCCAACCGGCGTCTCCTGCGAACTTCTAAACGTCACGCGGTCCCGCTTATGGGATATTGACGTCAACCGTAGTGCCTTCGCAATGACCCGAACCTTGGTCAAACTCGCTAGCGCGTTGACGGACGGCGGCATGGGTCCGAAGCGATCGCCAATTTCGTCAATGAGCTCCTCCACTTCTTCTAAGCTTTTAGCAGAGACCATTCTCTTATACAGCTCAATTTTATGTCGGGGTTCGGCAATATAAGTTTCTGGTAGATATGCATCGGCATCGACCTCAATTGTCGGCTCGATAGCGTCGACGATGGCCTCACCTTTGAGCTCCCGAATGGCTTGCCCTAACATCTCCGTATAGAGGTCGAAACCGACCGAAGCAATAAATCCATGTTGTTCAGGCCCAAGGAGGTTGCCCGCTCCGCGAATTTCGAGGTCACGCAACGCAATCTGATAGCCGGCTCCCAGTTCGGTGAATTCACGAATCGCTTCAAGACGCTTTTCAGCGGCCGGTGTTAAAACTTTGTCGCGCTTAAATGTGAAATAGGCGTAGGCGAGCCGTGGGGAACGCCCGACGCGACCCCGTAGTTGGTAGAGTTGCGCCAGACCCAATCGATCCGCGTCTTCAACAATAATCGTATTGGCGTTGGGAATATCCAACCCCGATTCAATGATGCTGGTGGCCACCAGAACGTCATACTCCTGGTCGATAAAACGGGCCATGACTTCTTCAATGCGCTGTTCTTCCATTTGTCCATGAACCACCGCTACCCGTAAATCCGGAAACATTTTCATGAGACCCGTCACCGCGTGGTCCATCGCCATGATACGATTTTGCACATAAAACACTTGGCCTCCCCGGTCCACTTCGCGCCGCACCGCTTCGCGCACCAGATCCGGGTCGAACTCAACCACCACCGTCTCCACCGGGAGTCTATCCTCCGGCGGCGTTTCGATGAGGCTCATGTCTCGGATACCCACCATTGCCATATGTAAGGTACGGGGAATGGGGGTCGCCGACAGCGTGATCACATCCACATTTTCTTTGAGCGCTTTTAAGCGCTCTTTATGCGCCACGCCAAAGCGGTGCTCCTCGTCAATCACTAACAGCCCCAAGTCTTGAAACTTGACGTCCTTCCCCAACAATCGATGGGTGCCAATGAGCAAGTCGATCCGGCCATGACGGGTATCTTCTACGATCTGCTTTTGCTGCTTGGCCGTACGAAACCGAGATAGCACCTCGACCGTGACCGGATACCCCGCTAAGCGACCCTTGGCAGTAACGTAATGCTGCTCCGCCAGTAAGGTCGTGGGCACCAAAATGGCTACCTGTTTGCCTCCCATGATGGATTTAAAAGCCGCCCTTAAGGCGACTTCCGTCTTCCCATACCCCACATCCCCACAGAGCAGGCGGTCCATGGGGCGCCCGCGCTCCATATCCCCCTTAATCTCTCGGATCGAACGCAACTGATCGTTGGTCTCCTGATATCCAAAGGAGGCCTCGAATTCTTCCTGCCACGGCGTGTCGGGTCCAAAAGCGTGTCCGGGTCGGGCTTCTCGCAAGGCATATAGCTTAATTAGCTCTTCTGCCATTTCCCGAACCGAAGCTTTAACCTTATCCTTGACCCGCGACCATTCGCCCCCACCCATTTTCGAAAGCTTGGGTTCCTGGCCTTCGATACCTATATACTTTTGAACCAGTCCCAGTTGATCCACGGGCACATAGAGAGTGTCGGCCCCGGCGTATTGCACATGGAGATAGTCTTTGTGCTGATCTTGGATCTCAAGGGTCTTGATTCCAAGATACCTCCCAATCCCGTGGGTAATATGGACCACAAAATCGCCGGGACGTAAATCTTGAACCCGGGTCGTAGCCCGCGGCGTTCCGCGGCGAGTATTTTGGGGGCGTATTTCGCGCCCGGTCAATTCGGTTTCACCTAAGAGGGCGAGCCCTAACTCCGGAACAATAAACCCATGCCCGATTTGCCCGATCAGCATGGCCACCTCGCCAGGCTCACCTAGACCCATCCGACTGGGTAACCCTTGATCGAGAAGTTGCTGTTGCATCAAATGAGCGGCTTCCTGATCCCGCAAGACGAGGCCCACCCGGAGACGGCTCCGCCGTAGTCGCGTGACCTCGGTCTTCAAGAGATCGATTTGGCCATGAATTCGCGGAGCGGGGCGCCCCATGAGCTCCACACTCACGCGAGCTGTCTTGCGGGTATGGGGCATGAGGGACAAGCTCACGTCCCCGAAGCCTTTAAGTTCCGTAAAAAAAACGCCCTGGGATAAGACGGTTTGAAGCTCCACCGGTAGCAAATCCCCACGCTCTAGCCGTCGCTGTTGTTCGAGCGTATCGTCCTTATCCCGACCTAAGAGTGCCTCATTAATGCGCGGCCAGTCGTCGTAGATTATCAGGGGTGGTTCAGAAAAAAGCTGGGTCAGGGGTACTAGCGGCCGAAACGCCGCCGCAAAGCGGTCTACGCCAGGAAAGGCTCGCCCTTCGGATAGATCATGCAGGTAGTGACCAAAACGTTCTTTTGCCTTAATCGCCTTATCAAATTGCCCAATCGCATTCAAATTGTTAATGACATTCTGGGACTCCATCCCGATCTGCGCCAGTGCCCGGTTCCGCTCCTCAGTAGTCCAGAGCATTTCCCGAGCGGCAGGAATGCTCACTTCTGATAACATCTCTTCAGTTCTTTGGCTCGACAAGTTGAATGTTCGTAGGGAATCGATCTCTTCGTCAAACCATTCAATCCTTACGGCGTCTCGTCCGGGGGGATAAATATCCAAGATTCCCCCCCGAAGTGCAAACTGACCTTCACCGTCGACCTCCGGAACTCGCTGGTAGCCCAAATTGGCGAGTGCTTGGGATGCGGTATCGAGGGGTAGGGTAGCTCCCACCGAAAGACTTAAGTCGGAGACGCGAGGCGGCAGCAGGAGTTGCCGCGCAGCCTCCACCGGTGCCACCAGAATTGCCTGGCGATTGGTCTTGATCGCATCTAAAGCCTCGACACGACGGTGGCTCCATTCCGGGCTTTCTGCGGTCACGTCCCCTAAAATTAAGGGACGCGGGGGGAGAAGATACACCGCATCGTGATCCAGGTATTGACTCAGCTCGGCCTCCATGCGCCGGGCTTCTTGAAACCCCACCGTAATAATGAGGGTTGGCCTTTTCACATCGCGGGCGAGATTCGCCGCCACAAATGAAGGCATCGCGCCCGATAAGCCGTAAACCTCGCCCGAATGGCCTTTAGTCAGCGCATCGATTAGATTTCGATAGGGCGCATACTGCCCCCATAGCACCCCAAGTTCGCGCAGTTGTCCCACCCGAACCGTCACCCCCTAAAATGGCACCACAAACCGCCGAGGACGTGGTGCTCCCCCCGTTCATACACTTAGACCCTAGTTATACCATAGTTCTTCCATCCACGGTACCGGTAAGCAGCGATCACAAAGAATCTTGACCCATACGGTTTGGTCCGGGGGTCGGACCTCTAATAGTTCGCTTTGTTCCGCATCTGTAAGGTCTTGTAGGCCGAGTTGAGGATCCGACCAGGATCCCTCAAATTGACCAATCTGACGATGACAATGACGACATACATACCGCACCACAAATGTTTCCTCGCTTTCGGGCATTTGTGGTGTAGTCTTCCCGAATCAGGATGCTGTCAGTCTCCTGCCTCTCGATTAAACCGATTCATCGCCATCCCGATCCCTTCCGTAAGGGCCAGGGCTACGGCGTTGGTAGCGCGCTCAATGGTGTGGGACAAAAGATCCCGCTCCGTGTGCGCAAATGAGGTTAACACCCAGTCGATGACGGGAATTTGGGGTGGGGGCCGGTCAATCCCTAGTCGCAATCGGGGGAAATCTTCGGTCTGAACCGCCCCTATAATGGATTTGAGTCCGTTGTGGCCCCCACTCGATCCGCCTTGACGCAACCGCAACCGGCCCAACGGCAAATCCAAATCGTCTCCCACCACTAAAAGCTGGCCGGGCCCCATTCGGTGCCAGCGCATCATCGGCCCCACCGCTTGCCCACTTAAATTCATAAAAGTCAAGGGTTTTAACAACCAAAACCCTTCTCCACGCGCCACCAAGCCAAACCGCGTCTTCTTGAAGGTAAGGTGAAACTCGGCGGCCAGTGCATCGACGACCATAAATCCGACATTATGTCGGGTATCCGCATACCGATCGCCGGGATTGCCTAACCCGACAATCAACTGGGGCGTGTTTTTATCATTCAAAAAGCTTGGAAACCGACAGATCTTCATGCACTCGCATAATCGCCTCGGCCATGAGTCCGGCCACAGAACTTACATGAGTGCGCATCAAGGGATATTCCGAAGGAATGGTGTCGGTCACCAACACCTCCTTAATCACCGAATCGTTTAAAACCTCGACCGCGTTCCCCGAAAAGACCGGGTGGGTGCAAGCCGCATACACCGCTTGGGCTCCAAGGTCCATAATTGCTTGGGCTGCTTTGGCAATGGTCCCTCCGGTATCAATCATATCGTCCACAATGACCACCGTTTTATCTCGGACTTTACCGATGACGTTGACCACTTCGGACACATTTGGGGCCGGTCGCCTCTTATCGATGAATCCTAAGGGAGCTCCGAGATCTTTGGCCATCTTGCGCGCCCGGTAGACCCCTCCCGCATCGGGTGAAAATATCATGAGGTTATCGAGCTTTTTCGCGGAAATCGCTTCCGAAAGGATGCGACTGCCGTGCAAATTGTCCACCGGGATGTCGAAAAATCCTTGGATTTGGGGGGCGTGCAAGTCCATGGTCAAGACACGACGAGCCCCCGCGACCGTAATCAGGTTGGCCACCAATTTCGCGGATATGGGCTCTCGCCCCTGCTCTTTGCGGTCCTGCCGCGCATAGCCATAAAAGGGAACGACCGCCGTTACACGCCGTGCCGAAGCGCGCCTTGCGGCATCGATGAGTAAGAGGAGTTCCATCAGGTTGTCATTTACCGGACTCGACGTAGGCTGCACGATATAGACATCTGCGCCGCGCACATTCTCTAGGAGTCTGACCCTAATCTCCCCATTGGAAAATCGGCCGACGTCGGCTTGCCCCACCATAATGCCCAGATGGGAGACAATCTTTTCGGCCAAGGGTCGATTCGCATTCCCTGTAAAGATCTTTAGTTCGCCTTCCCGTTCAAACCCCATGAGTCGCCCTTTGCCCCTTCCTGTCTCACTAAAAATGTCCCGACTCGGTGTTACGGACGATTCCCCCCGTCAGGTACCCGAGGTCTTCGTTTATGCGCCCATCCCGGTTTAACCTCTTGTCGCGACCGCGCGATGGCAAGCCCTCCGGGCGGAACGTTTTGCGTCACCGTGGATCCCGCCGCGACGTAGGCTCCTGCCCCAATTTCGACGGGAGCCACCAAGTTCACATTACATCCGATGAAGGCCTCATCCCCTATAAAGGTGGGATGTTTACTCTCCCCATCATAGTTCACAATGACCGTACCCGCACCAATGTTAACGCGCCCGCCTATCGTGGCATCGCCTAAATAAGAATGGTGACCGGCCTTACTACCGATTCCCACTCGAGCGTTCTTCAATTCGACAAAGTTTCCAATCTTCACATTGTGGTCAAGATAAGTCCCTGCCCTTAAATGGCTAAAGGGTCCTACCCGACAACGGCTTGCGAGCGCACTTTGCTCAATGACCGACCGATCAATCGTTACCCCATCACCGATGCGGCTGGCGACAATCGTCGTCATTGGGCCAATGTGGCATTCGCGCCCAATTTTGGTCTTGCCACGGAGAAATGTCATAGGATAAATCACCGTGTCCTGTCCGACTTCCACATCGGCGTCTACATATGTGGAAGCCGGATCGACAATCGTGACCCCCTGGTCAAAGAGACGATCCAGCGTGGTTTGGCGCAGGATGGCCTCGGCTTGAGACAGTTCACGTCGCGTATTGATCCCCATAACCAAAGACGATCGCGGATAATAAAGAGTGCTCACCGATTCACCCATGGCCAACAACGATCCGAGCGCCTCGGGAAGATAGCGCTCTTCATCATGCCACGGCAGAGTTGGGAGCACCTTCTTTAGTAGATGGACATTCCATATCCCGATCCCAGTGTTTATTTCGGTGATAGCACGGACCGTGTCGTCGGCATCTTTATCTTCAATCACGTTTTGCACATTGCCCGACTCATCCCGTACGATCCGTCCATAGCCTTTAGGGTCTTGCATCGTCGTGGTGACGATGGTGGCCGCCGCTCCCGACCCCCGATGATGCGCCACCAGGTCCGTGAGGAGCTCGTGGGGAATCAGAGGACAGTCCGCCACCAATACCACAATTTCGGTAACCTCCGCAGAAATCGCCTCAAGTGCCCTCATCACCGCATCTCCGGTCCCTCGTAGTTCCGGTTGCGTGATGAATTCGGCCTTGCCTTCTAACAGTTCTTCCACGCGGTCACCTTGATATCCCACCACGACCAAGGATCGCCCGAGCCCTGCTTGCGTCGCAGCCCGCATCACATGCTCGACCAACGGGACTCCTCCGAGTTCATGTAAAGCCTTTGCTAGCCCCGAATGCATCCGGGTCCCACGTCCCGCGGCCAAAATTACCGGCATCGTATCGTTCATCGTCGAACATCCTCCCGATCGCCTATCGTCTCGGGCACCACCCACCCGTAATCCCTGGTTAGAATACCAAACTTTGGGCTGTACCGACAAACCAACGAGGGCTCAAAGCTTCGCCAAAATAGTGGGATGAGTATATCCAAACTCCTACTAGACTTTTTTCGATCCGTCGGTGGTCCTAAGAGCCAATCCCCGAGACGACGTGGCTTTCGGGATTACCGACCTCACGCCAGAGGAAGCCAACGCCGAAAAATTGGCACCCCGTGCATGGCCCCTGGGGGATTGAGACATGGCTGCCCTGGGAGCGCGATATGGTCTACGATGAGGATCGGTAGGCCGCCACCCGATCTTTACCCCCCAACGCCAAGAACGAGGGCTATCTCCGTTGGAGATAGCCCTCGTTCTTCCTCCCACCCTATCCCTTACCGTTCTCCCTGAAAGACCTCTAATACGGCTTTTTGAATACGTTCCCGGGCCTGTTGCGTGATTGGGTGAGCGACATCGCGAAATTCACCATCCGGAGTTTTTCGACTCGGCATGGCCACAAATAAACCCTTTAAGCCCTCGACTACCTTGACGTCATGGATCACAAATTCGCCATCGAGTGTGACCGAAGCCACAGCTTTCATTTTGCCGTCGGTGGTCATCCGGCGTAATCTCACATCTGTAATTTCCATGGTGAATCCCCCTTGCAAGCGAGTACGAGTCATCCCATCAGCTGGGTCTCAAAGAGTTCGCTATGGCGTGGCGAGATTCCTGTCAATTGTCGAAATTTTTGGTATGAATGCCGTAATGCGACTATTTTTGCACGTCGACGGTATAGCCTTCTTGCCGTAAGCAACTCAAAATTTCTTCGATATGCTCTTGATTGCGAGCTTCCACTACGACTTGAATGGACACTTCGGCCGGTGAAATTTCTGGATTCCAGCGTTCGTGTTCCACCCGGATAACGTTTGCTTGCAGGGCCGCGACGTGCGCCAATAGATTAGAGAGTTGCCCAGGCCGGTCGCCGACGACCGTTTTCAGGTGAACTTGCCGCCCCTCTTCCACTAACCCTTTTTCAATAATCCGATTCAATAAGGTCACATCAATATTACCGCCGCTAACCACGATCCCAATGGTTCCCAAAGACATCGGAATCTTATCCGAGAGCAAGGCCGCGAGCCCCACTGCACCGGCACCTTCGACCACGAGTTTGGACCGCTCTAAGAACAACAAAATGGCCCGCGAAATATCGTGTTCGCTCACCGTGACAATGTCGTCAACGTAGCGCTGAATCAATGGAAACGTCATCTCACCAGGACGTTTGACCGCAATCCCATCCGCAATGGTGCGCACCGAGGGCGCGACCCGCACCGCGCCTTCACGGCGAGACAAGGCCATGGACTGAGCGCCCTCAGCTTGTACCCCGATAATCTTCACTCCAGGATGACGAGCCTTGACGGCGAGCGCAATCCCTGCGATTAACCCCCCACCCCCTACCGGCACCACGATCGCATCCACATTGGGCCGTTCATCGAGCATCTCTAGACCCACAGTGCCCTGGCCGGCGATAATATCGGGATCGTCAAACGCAGGAATCATCACGCGACCGGATTCTTCCGCATGCTCCAATGCCGCCCGATACGCATCATCAAAGGTTTCACCAAATAGCCGCACCGTGGCGCCATATCCTCGCGTCGATTCAATTTTTGTGAGCGAAGCGCCCTGGGGCATAAAAATCAGGGCGGTAGTGCCGACTAATCGCGCCGCCAAAGCCACGCCTTGGGCATGGTTCCCTGCCGATGCCGCCACCACCCCACGCTTTAATTCTTCCGCACTCAAACGCCGTAGCCGATTATACGCACCACGAAGTTTAAACGACCCGGTCCTTTGTAAGTTTTCTAGCTTAAAGAGAACGCGACGTCCAAGCAAGTCATTGATATGTCCAGATTCTTGCAATGGCGTCGTAAACGTTACCCCCTGGAGGGCTTCTTGGGCTCTACGGACATCTTCCAGCTGAATCAGGTCACTCATCGTATGGCTCCTCCTAATCCTGTACTTCCCCAGACTCACAGAGCGACCGAGCCCATCCGCTAGGAATCGGCGCAGATTTCCCCGTGCCATCCCATTCTAAACAGCTTGAATATGGGCCCACCAATTTTTCCGACGGCTCCACGGTAGCAACTAAGACGCCCACACCACAGACCGTGGCATCAAATTCTAACAAGAGATCCTCGGCCGCTTTGGCGGTCCCTCCCGCTTTCATAAAATCGTCCACAAACAAGACCCGCCCACCGCGCACCGAGGTTCTCCGCGACAAAGACATGGACTGAATGCGATGGGACGATCCGGACAAGTAATTGATCGACAGCGATGAGCCTTCCGATAGGCGATTATCCCGCCGTAACAACACCACTTCGCACCCGAGCGCCCCCGCACAGGCCATGGCCAAGGGGATTCCCTTAGTTTCTACGGTGGCGACGAATTCAATGCCCACCTCACCAAATCGAGCCGCGAGGAGACGGGCCATCGGGTCGATCCAGCGCGGGTTAAAGAGTAGGTCGGTCATATAGAGAAATCCATCGGACATCATCCGATCTGGCTCACCGAGCTTTTGACACCAGAGCGTCAAGGCATCGGCTACGACCTCCCTTTCTATGGCGGGAACATAGCGAATGCCCCCCTGTACGCCGACTTGGGACTCGATCTTGCCTAATCCCTCGCGTTCCAAAGTTTCTTTAATCAGCAACAAATCTTCGCTCAATGTGGACTTAGCCACCTTCAAGTGGCGGCTCATCTCGGTCAGACTGGACAGGGATCGCGGGTGGGCCACGAGATATTGGGATAATAAGACAAGCCTACGCTGCCGATCTCCCATGGATCCACTCACCTCCTCTCACCCATCGTATGTTACGGCGGTTCCACTACACGCTCAGCACGGATTCCACCAGCGCTAGGTCTTGCGGTTTATCCACGTCGACGCCCACCTCAGGATAGGGAAATATCAACGCACGTCCTTGAATATTCAAAAGTGACCCAACCCGCCGTTCCGCAGCTCGGATGCTCAAATTTCCTAAGATTAGACGAACCAGGGTCATAACCCCGATATCGCGCGCTAATCGGATCGGAGATTTTCTATGGTCGAGGAGAACTTTGATCTCATTTTGAATTTCTAAAAACTTGACGGGGTTAATCAAAAACATATTGCCCCCCGTAAAGGATCCGTCCCGGAGTTTGACATACGTTCGTTTGGTGTCCGGAAATTTATTCTGCGTCAACCCTTTTTCGATAATGGGATACACGACATCGACGCCAAGAGGGGCCTCATTCAAAAATTGGTCGATCATCCTAGAAGTCAATAGGGGCACATCGGATGTCACCACCAGCACAGGTCCAGACAGAGACGGCAAAGCCTGTATCCCCGAGAGGAGATTGGCAATAATATCACCCTCAACGCGGGCTCCAATGGTCCCCGGACGCCGAATACTATCGGGTGCCACCAGAACGATGTCATCAATTCCTTCGGCCCCACCTAATGCATCCAAAACATAGTCCACCATCGGCCGCCCCGCCACTTGGATCTCTGCCTCGTAGCGTTCCTCGGAAGAATTTTGCAACGCACCGCGGTTCTCTTGACCTGCTAACACAATACTCCTCACGATAATCTCGTCGTCTCCTTGTTCACTCATTCATTGCACCCACTAAGTGGGTGGCTTGCGTCCACGGAATACCCTGATCCCGTAAACGCTTCGCATACCATGTCGCCCGTTCTGGGTCGAGGCCAATGCAATAATAAGTCCCGCCACTACCCGATAGATGACAGGACAAGTCGTCGAGCCAGCGCATCACATGTTCCTTAAAGTCTCGCAACGCCGGATAGGCCAACCAAGCGCCAGGTTCCAGGGCGTTGGGCCAGGCATCTACGAGCTCCCCTCGAGCCCAAGCCTGGACCAGACCGTCCATAGCATAATCGTTATGATTATCTATCAAGTCGTACATGTCGTAAACCATTTCCGTCGAAACCTCAAATCCCGGATTCAAGAGAAGCACCGTCTCCCCATGACGGTCTGGCAGTGGGGTGATTTGTTCCCCGTAACCACGAACCCGTGCCGCGCCCCCGCGGATGAAAAAAGGGACATCCATGCCGACCCGGGACGCCTTTTGTATATCGATGGTTTCAGATGTCGCGCCCCATCGTATAATGGCTGCCGCATCGGAACTCCCTCCACCCAATCCGGCGCCGATGGGGATATTCTTTTCCAGGTGGACCCGAATGTTTGGCACGTCAGCCCCTTGTTGCAGTAACCAATGATACGCCTTGGTCACGAGGTTGGATTTGGGGTCGATGTCATCGGCATCCGCGGCCAAGACCTCAAATTGCTCGGAAGATTCGATAGTGAGGACATCGTGGAGTGCGATCGTATGCATAACGGAATCAATCGGGTGGTACCCGTCTGCCGTTTTGGGTCCCACCCAGAGACCAAGATTAATCTTCGCGGGCGCCCGTCGACAATGAATGCTGTTCCTGTTCATGTGATGAGTATATCAGACGTCAGGCTACGCATGATGGAGTTCTGTCAACGACTCGGGACTGCGTTCTTGAATGGCTTCCGCTAAAGCATCCTTAACCACTGCATAACGTTCGTACAAGACGACGACCAATGACTCCGGTTTAGCCATGAGAACGGCATGACGGACAGCCGCTGCCTCATCCAACACCGTATCGATCTGTGGTTCCCCGATGCCCGCGTCTCGTAATTCTTCGACGATGAGTGCGGCGAGTTCCCCAGGCTGCCTATCCCGCAAGTCGTGGTCTTCTCGGACCACCACGCGATGACCATGCTCGGCCACAACACGCACCGCATCACGAAGATCCGAGTCTCTACGATCCCCCGGGAGCCCGAGAACCCAAATCACTTCTTTGGCCTTCAGTCGCTTAATCACCTCACACAAGGCGCGAATGGCCGGAGCGTTATGGCCGTAGTCCAGCAATACCCGGATATCCTCGTAAGACTTAAGTTCCAAGCGTCCACGATTTAAGCCAGTGCCTCCCGCCGGGAATGTCAGTAACCCATCGGTAACCTGTCGAGGGGTCAGCCCCATACCTAAGGCGGCGGCGGCCGCGGCCGCCGCATTGGCAATATTCATCGGCGCCGCCCCCCCTAACGTCGCCGGTAAAACGCGGCACCCCATCAACCGCGTCTCCTGCGATCCTTGGCCATAGACCAAATGCCCGTGTTTCACGTAGACCGCTTCCAGTCCTTGGTCCAGATGTCGGTTTAGGACCTCACCGCGTTCCCGGTTCGAAAAGAGAATCACTCGCCCACGACAACGAGGAGCCATCGATAAGACATACGGGTCGTCTGCGTTCAGCACCGCTGCACCCGTGGGTAATACCACATCCACTACCAATGCCTTTAAATGCACCAGATCCTCTAGGGTGTCGATGCCTTCTAATCCCAAGTGGTCCTGCCCAATATTCGTCACAATCCCTACATCGCAGACATCGAAACCAAGTCCCCCGCGGGCCATGCCACCGCGAGCCGCTTCAAGCACAGCCACTTCCACCGAGGGATCATTAAGCACTAGCCGATGGGACCACGGGCCCGTCAAATCTCCCCGCTGCACTAATCGGTCTCCAACATAAATTCCATCCGTTGTCGTCATTCCTACGTGTTTTCCTGCATGGCTCCAAATATGGGCGAGCATCCGGGTCACGGTGGTTTTGCCATTCGTCCCGGTCACTGCGGCCACGGGGATTCTGCCATTCCCTGATCCAAATAAATATGACACAATGTGGCTTCCCACAGGCTGCGCGGCGCCCTCATGGGGATACAAGTGCATCCGAAGCCCGGGTGACGCGTTGATCTCGATGACCGCACCGCCCGCCTGCAACAACCCACTATCCAATGATGGTGTAACTAAGTCGACCCCTGCCACATCGAGCCCGACTGCCTGTGCCGCGCGTATAGCATCCTGTGCCAAATCAGGGTTAACCTTTGCCGTGACATCGATGGCGATGGCGCCCGTGGACATATTCGCCGTCTGCCGCACCCAAACCCGAACACCTCGTGGCACCACGGATTTGGGGTCATAGCCTTGCTGCGCCAGTGTCAAGATCGCGACGGAGTCCAACGCCACTAACGATTTCGGAAAGTCATGGCCGCTTCCGCGGTCGGGGTCCTGATTGATGGCTTGTACCAATTCCTCGACAGTGCTCGAGCCATCCCCGATCACCTCAGGGGGAATCCGAAGCGTGGCAGCGACCATCTCGTTACCAACGACCAAGAAACGATATGCCACGCCTAACACTTCCTGCTCCACAATCACATTGCCTTTCCTATCGATGGCTGACGCTACGTGAAACGCTCGGGCTACTTCAGCAGGATTCATGAGATTCATGGCGACCCCTTCGCCCTGTTGCCCATCTTGCGGTTTTACCACCACGGGATACCCGTAATCCCGTGCCGCCCGGCAGGCGTCCGTTTCCGACGTCACCGTAGTGCCCCGCGGCACGGGAATTCCGGCGCGTCTCACCATCTGTTTGGTCCAAGTTTTATCCTGGCAAATATCCATCGCCACCGTCGATGTCCGGTCGGTCATGGTCCCTAATATGCGGTGCTGGGCCACCCCTTGACCCAGACGCACGTAACTTTGATCATCTAACCGCTCCACGGGAATACCCCGGGCCTTAGCGGCCTCGGCGATGGCTGCCGTACTCGGTCCTAGGCGGGCTCGTGCCACGGTGTGGCGGATCTCTTGTAGATGGTCGGTAAACGCTACGGGCGCCTCGGCCCAAAGAGCCGTGACAACTTTTATGGCATGTTCTAGTGCTCGCAATCCCCCGACCGCGGTGGTGGTCTCCACCACAATCATGACAATTTGTGGGGAGCCCTGTTCTCGCGTCTTTCCATAGGTGCCGCGCTCACCCGCTAAATATAGGAACTCGAGGCCGACGTGTTCGGTCACGTGACCAAGATAAGTTCCCTCGTGCAAACGTTGACAGAAACCGCCCGGAACTCCTCGCGAACAGTGATGACGGTCCAGCCCCGGCATTATCTGGAGCAGGTTCCGGTTAAAACTAGGGTGGTCTAGTGTCGAACGATCCGCTAATTCCTTAAGATCTACAATGACTTCTAAAGAGCTTTCTAGGGTATGACGATTAGGGCCTGAAAAAAAACGGTGCGAGAGAATCTCCACGCGCCAAATCCTCCTGATCGATCGTCGTTATTTATCATCATCTGCTACCGTGAATCGGGTCGGGGACCGGGTCCCAAGCTCCATCCCATACCCATCCGGTAACACGTGCAAACAGACATGGCTTAGTGCCAAGGCTTGGTCAGGGCGAATTTCGGATGCATTGTAGATCTTAAGGAATTAGCGGA
>JAKAAL010000139.1 GCA_021802375.1 Bacillota bacterium
CACAGGGCCCTGGATGAGTTCCTTGCTAACCCTTCCGATATCTCCTGTCAAAGGCCAGCGTGTATTATTGCGGCAGTGGGCACCCACAACCCAAACGTTCTTGAAATGCGGCAGGAGGTCTATGATGGGGACGCCGTCGGGCGCACACGGACGCAAACCAGCCCATGATTCGATTAGTTGAGCCCGGTCTAATACCGGACACAGATCCCTGGCGGCTTGACCGACCTGTAAGACCGCCGACAACGTGGGAGTCTGGTCAAATCCCGCGGTGGGTTCTTCCGTGCTTCCGGCTAATATCTGCCCGCCGGATTTCGGCACGAGATAAACATTTTCACCGAAAACCGTCATGGACGTGGCCCTTTGTGCTGCCTGGCGCAATAATACACGCTGGCCTTTGACAGGAGATATCGGAAGGGTTAGCAAGGAACTCATCCAGGGCCCTGTGGTGAGTAAGATGGTGTCCGCGGCAAATTGTCCCTGCGTGGAATCGACCCACCCCTCATCGATGTGGGTG
Organism: Bacillota bacterium; assembly: GCA_021802375.1. Next base: position 515 of record JAKAAL010000139.1, read on the forward strand.
ACGGTCACCCCTTCTATTATCTGAGCGCCTTGGCATAAGGCGCCTTGGGCCAGTGCTGCACTTAACTGGGAGGCGGTAACGTGCCCGCCAGGGGTCCAAATCCCCCAGTGGATGTCCGGCCGCAAACCCGGTATGGCGTCAAGCAATTGTTGGCGATCCAAGGTTCGGACGGTTAATCCGTGGCGTTGTTGCCATTCATACTGATGTTGCAGGGCACTATGCCCAGCTTTTGTTTCGGCGACTTGGATGATACCGCGTGTATCCAGATCCATATGGATTCCACCCAAGTCTTTCAGTTCCAATTGCCATTGCTGATAACGTTGAAACGCCTCTAGTCCCCAGTCTAGCAAAATTCCTGGCTCATGCGCTTCTACTTGAGGAGGTAACATGCCCGCGGCACCATATGAGGTTCCCGAGCCCACGGTAAGCTGTTCCAATAGTGTGACCGTTCGTTGAGATCGAGTGAGTTCATAAGCGAGAGCCGTTCCAATTATGCCGCCGCCGATAATCAAGATGTCCGCATGCCGTTTCATCTACACCATTCCTCGAATCTGTTAGTAAGGGGACAGGAATCACCCTTTTCGACAAAAGGGCGGGATTCGAAAATAGCCCCCACGATGCAGCATCGTCGTTTTTGTCAATCATAGGCTTTCGTGGGGGCTTGAATCATGTGCACAGGGGATTCTTCATATGGACTGTGTGGACCGTATTGATGCAGAGCTTTTGGATGATTCACCATTTGACTGCTGTAAAACACGTTGACTGTTTGCCCTTCTGTAGTAGCAACAACATGCTGCACCTACAATCAGTGATGAAGGGACACCCTGGTGTGCCAGGTCAGACCACTAACATCTTCCACCGTGACAATGGCATCGCGTTGTCCCTTGAGTGCGGTTTGGGCTCGACTGTCGAGGGGAAGTTGGATCGTTGCTTGCGCGGATAAGGGAACGACCAACCCCCACGGACCCGTCGACACTTTTTGAAAGAAGTATTTATTCTGAATGGAAGAGGGCAGAAGATGAGACAACTGTTTGGGTCCCCATACTTCAGCCGGTGTGGCCGAAGTCTCCCCTTGCACCTTGACTTGCACGACAAACGATCCATAGGTGTCGGGACCATTGGGGCGGTAAATCGTTAGGGCTAACCGTTGGGGACTTAACGCGGTCCCCGTTAAGACTAATTTCGGCGTTTTATTGTAGTTGACCAATTTCCCCCAGAGTCCGTGGTGTTCAAATTGATAGGCCCATAATGTCAGAAATATCGCCACGATTAACATCCATACACTGTGTTTTTTGAGTGCCGAATGCGGTGAGGGAATTTCTCGTTCGGAAACATTGTGCGATTCTTGCATCGAAGTGTCCTCCTCGTATAAAGAAATTGATTCTGCTACCCTGAGGCTTTATCTTGAGGCCTGCCTCGCGGTCAGCAGCAATCGGCATTCGGGATGATCAGGCTTGCCAGATCGGGTTTCGTCGGCGATGCTCGAAGAAGATCGGGACGATTCAAGACTGCATTCCTCCTGCCGGATTGACGGCTTCGAAAGTCTGTGAGTCGGCGACGCCGCTTCGTCACAGTTAACGCGCGGGATGCCGCTCCCCCCGTGGAGACCCGTGGCACCGGTCTATCGCACACCGCGGGTGGCGATGACGGCTTATAAGCGAGGTTGCGGCGAAGGCGTCGGCGCGTCGGCGAAATCCCGTTCCCGATGCATTCCTCCGCGAAGGGAGGTGAAATCCCATGGATAGCGTGTTGTACGTCGGTATTGACACCAGTCTCGGGGCTCACGTCGTCTGCGCGATGGCGGCGGATGGCCAGGTCGTCGCGCGGACGACCGTCCCCAACGATCAGGCGGGGGCCGAGCAATTCGTCGCCTGGCTGCACCCCCACGCCGCGCCGTACGCGCGGCTGGCCATTGGCGTCGAGGCCACGTCCGTGTACCATGTGCCGCTGATGGAATGGCTGACGCAAACCCCCGACTTGCAGCGGTGGCAACCCACCTGGTACGTCCTCAATCCGAAAGTCGTCCAGAAATTCCGAGAGACCTATGTGGATCGGGGCAAAACCGACCGAGCGGATGCCGCCCTGATTGCGGATGTCATGCGGTTTGGGCGCGTCACGCCCTGGACCCCGCCGGATCCGCGCTATGCGGCGTTGCAGGTCTTGACCCGCCATCGTCGGCAGCTGAGCCACCTCATCACCCAAGAAAAAAATCGCGCGTTGGTGCAATTGTTTTGTGTCTGGGGGCAGTATGCCCATACGGAGGAGCCGTTTTTCTCGAACGTCTTTGGGGTAGCGTCGCAAACCGTGTTGGAACGCTACACGCCCGATACGCTGGCAGCCATCCCGCTGGCGGATCTGGTGGCGGAAATCGCGGCGGCCGGTCGCCAACGGCTGAAAGCGCCCGATGACATTGCGCAGACCTTGCACCGCTTGGCGCGGCGCGCCTTTCGGTTGCATCCGGACGAGCAGGACGCGCGGCACCAAAGCTTGGTCCTGCATTTGGACACCATCCGGGCCTTGGAACATCAACAACAGGCGCTGGACAAAGTGATTGCCCGTGACATGCAGGCGTTTCGCCAAACCCTGACCACGATTCCGGGGATTGGTCCGGTCTATGGCGCGGGCCTCTTGGCCGAAATCGGTCCCATCGAACGATTTCCGTCGGAAAATGCCTTGGCCAAATATGCGGGGCTGACCTGGCGCCCGCATCAATCGGGGAATTTTGATGCCGACATCCGTCCGCTGACGCGGACGGGGAACGTCTATTTGCGGTACTACTTCATCGAAGCGGCGGAGAGGGTCCGGGTGCGGGACCCGCAGTTCAAAGCCTTTTACGAGAAGAAGTACCACGAAGCCACGCACCACGCGCATAAGCGGGCGTTGGTCTTGACGGCACGCAAGTTGGTCGGCGTGGTCTACGGGATGCTGACCCGGGGCCAAATCTACGACGAAAGGAAGTTGATGCCGCACTAAAGGGATTGACAACTGATTTGCCATTATCTACCACCTCCTTTTAGGCAGGTTTATGTTGACCTGGCCCTGTTCGTCGTTGTCCTAAGCTGATCGGTTCTTGACATTTAACCGCGGGACTTTAATTTCAGCCCGATGACAGGAAGTTAGGTCAGATGGAGATCAAGTGATCCCAGGCGCAAATGCCCATCCCAGTACTTATGAATCCAGTGGTCTACCCCCAAAGACCCCGACCCCACGAAGAGCAGAATCATCGAGCCAATGCCTTCCACCGTCCCGATCTGAAACTCATCAATACAAGCCGTACCCAACCATCCATTGCCGAACAGCATGCCAAATGAGAGTAAGGCTCCACCCAGAGCGGCCAATCGGGTGAGTGTGCCGGTGAGCAAAAAGAGTCCCACCGTAAACTCAATCCAAGTAAACCCAATGAGAAAAGCCCAAGCCCAATGCGGATGAAGAATCAGCCATTGAATCATCGCGCGAATGGGAGGCAGGGCATGAGGCATCATGGTACTAAATTTGTGCCCAATATTGCTCTTGGCATACCAATCCAACTTACTCGGCGCATTCAGATAGCGTCGAGCCCATGCTGTGAGAAACTGAAACCCTAAAATAAAGCGTAAGGGCCAGAGATACGACGTGGGAATCCAGATCGTTTCCGTTCCTTTCGGTGTGTTTTCGTGCTCATTGTGTGGTTGCTTCTGCACCATAATGATGCCACCTTCCGTTGTCTTGCGTGCCCGGGCAAGACCGCGCACGCCGATTAATATGTGAATTCGTTCACATATATCCTACAAGGACACGGCGCATCGTCATAGGACCATGTGGTCTATTCGCTCAGGGTCATCTGGGGCAGTCATTTTGGGACAAATTAACCGAATTTTATCGCGAAGGAGTCCTGCCAGGGGGACCCATGGACCATCCAAGGTGGGGGCCTGCCTGCCAGACTCCGCACGAGAGCGCGGTTCGGCTCCTGAACGGGGGGCTCATGCCCCCACGATGCCGGGACCGCAGGGAGGCTAGCGTGCCTTGAAGACCCCAACAGGTTGTGGTAGGATGCGGATCACACCACAATATAGGGGGTATTCTCGGTGACATCTTCCAGCCCGAATCATGCGAGGGGAACCGATTCTGCCGCGCGGGTTGCTTCCTACTTGGCTGGGCATACCTGGCGAATTCAAGAAAATAGCAATACGAGCTATAGTTTACAAGGCCTCAATAGTTTTCTCAGTGGGGCGGGCACAGCAGCGTACTGGCTTGAACAGATTTATCCGGCGGCTGTCGCGGAAGCCCATCGTTCCGGTGATCTCCATCTTCATGATCTGGGTACCCTGGGCCCCTACTGTGTCGGGTGGGATTTATATGACTTCCTTCGCCGCGGTATCGTCGGCGTCCGGGGGCGGGTCGCTTCGGCCCCGCCCCAACACTTCCGCACCGCCTTGGGGCAACTGGTGAATCTCCTATACACGCTGCAAGGGGAGGCCGCGGGGGCCCAGGCCGTGTCCCATGTGGACACCCTTCTCGCCCCGTTTATTCGACAGGATGACCTGTCCGCCACGGAGGTGAAGCAAGCGTTACAGGAGTTTCTTTTTAACATGAACATTCCCACCCGGGTGGGCTTCCAAGCCCCTTTCACGAATGTCACCCTCGATGTGAAGGTTTCTCCCTCGTACCGCACCCTGCCAGCGGTTATTGGTGGGACGGAGCAAGCCTTTACCTATGGCGACTGCCAGGCCGAGATGGATCTGTTTAATAAGGCGTTCTGCGAGGTGATGCGGGATGGGGATGCGCAGGGACGAGGATTCACTTTTCCTATTCCCACCTATAACGTGACGCGGGAATTCCCCTGGGACACAGAGGTGGGCCAATCGATCGCCCGCCTGACAGCCAAGTACGGGACTCCCTATTTCGCGAATTTTATCTCCAGTGATATGCAGCCGGAGGACGCCCGTTCCATGTGCTGTCGCCTGCGCCTTGATCTTCGCGCGCTGCGGATGCGAGGTGGTGGCCTCTTTGGGGCTAACCCCCTTACCGGTTCCTTAGGGGTTGTGACCATCAACCTCCCCCGTCTTGGCTTCATCTCACGGACCCGTCGGGAGTTCTTCACGCGTCTCGCCCGTCTTATGATACTGGCCAAAGACAGTCTGCTCATCAAGCGGGAACATGTCGAAACGTGGACCCGACAGGGTCTGTATCCCTACTCGGCCGTCTACTTAGAACCGGTGCGTAACGCCTCCGGTGAGTACTGGCACAATCACTTTAATACCATCGGTGTGGTCGGTATGCACGAGGCGGCACAGAATCTGTTGGGGTGCGGGATTGATCAGATCGAGGGACATGCCTTGGCTGGCGAGGTGCTGGACTTTATGCGCGACCAATTGAGGCAATTTCAGACGGAAACAGGGCAACTTTTTAATCTTGAGGCCACTCCAGCAGAAAGTGTCAGCTACCGTCTGGCGCGACTGGATCGTGAACGTTTCCCCGGCATGATCCAATCCGGAGATCCGGCTGGAGAGCCTTATTATACGAACAGCACGCAGTTACCGGTAAACGCCACCAGTGATCCGTTCGAGGCTCTCGACCATCAAAACGACCTGCAAACCCGCTATACCGGGGGGACCGTGTTACACCTTTTTCTGGGCGAACGAGTCGAGGACCCCCACACTATTACTACCCTGGTGAGCACCATCATGGCCCACTATCGTATCCCGTACTTGACAGTGACCCCCACGTTTAGCATCTTCCCCGTTCATCGATACTTGCCTGGCGAACAGTGGACCTGCCCGTCCTGTGGCGCCGAGACGGAGGTGTGGAGTCGCGTGGTGGGGTACTATCGACCCGTACAGAGTTGGAACCGAGGAAAACAGCAGGAATTCAAGGAGCGCCGTGCGTATGTTCTCGCCAAACGCCAATAGGATGATTGCCGGCATCGTGCCGTTGTCATTGGTGGACGTCCCGAACAATCCGGCGATAACGGTGTTTACCCGTGGGTGCAATCTCCGTTGCCCTTACTGTCATAATCCCGAACTGGTTCGCCGGTCGATGACCGCTCCATCCTGGGATAGAGACAGGTTTGATGATTTTTTGCGGAAGCGTCGGGCGGTTATCCAATATATTGCGGTTACGGGCGGGGAACCGACCTTGCATCCCGGCTTGCCAGCTTTTCTGGATCACGTGCGGAGTCTCGGATTTCGGGTCAAACTGGATACGAATGGAAGTCGACCCGCGGTGGTGCAGCATCTTCTCGAAGCCGGTTTTATCAACTACATCGCGATGGATGTGAAAACGTGGTGGGATCACTATGATCGGGTGGGGGCCCCGGAAGGAGTTCCCTTCCGGGAGACCGCAAAGATTATTCAAACCTTAGCGCCGGATTACGAGTTTCGCACGACCGTCGCCCCGGGAATCGTGGGTTGGGAGGACCTTCGGGCGTTGGCTCAGGATTTGATGGGGAGCCGCCGCTATGTGTTGCAACAATTCGTTTCCCATAATGCGTTACTGGACTCCGCATGGGCGGCGGTACCTCCCTATCCGGATGCGATCGTGCGCGCCTGGGCGCACGATTTAGAACCTTACTACGATACGGTATTCGTGCGCAATTTGGGCCTTAGTTGACGGGATATGCCGGAAGGGGGCCTATCCTGCCTGACAGGGCTTCCCTCCGGCAGTCAGGGTTAGATGATTAGAGCAGGGCGGGGACCGCCCGTCGTCACGTAACGAGTCCCTATTGTGTATTCTCGGGACCGCGTCGCGGGGGTGCCGCGCGCCATACGAAATGCGCTGATTTTGTAACGGTTACCGGTTCGGTCGAGGACAGGAAAGTGGATATCATGACACGATTTCCTGTCGATCGCCGGGTCAAGGTCCTGGCTTTTCTCATGGTCAGACAGGCCTGGAATGGTCTGCCGCGTGTAGCCACCGGAGGGCCGTTCATCGCTGGGCGGGCACGGGGTGCCTGAGACGATTCGTGTCAACGCCCGCATGCCCATCCGGGAAGAGCGGTAGGGTTGGATTGACAATGTCAATCCCCCAGGTTCACAAATTTGTTTGGCATGGTGCGTACTGTTGAATGGAGGGAAATCTTGTGACAAAAAACGGAGCACGAGGCGGCTTGAACCGGCTCCTTTCGCGATTAAACACGTCCGAACAGATGGAATTGACAGGGATGGCGGCTACGATTCTGGGATTGCACATTCTCGGAATCGGCATTGTCTGGGCTCTCGTAGCGCCACACCACTATCTCCTGGGCCATCGCGTTTATGATTGGGGTCTTGGCCTCACGGCGTATATGTTGGGGCTACGACATGCTTTTGATGCGGACCATATTGCCGCGATTGATAATACGACGCGGAAACTCCTCACCGATGGGAAACGTCCGCTGTCCGTCGGCTTTTTCTTTTCTTTAGGGCATTCAACGATCGTATTCGGGTTGGCGGCCGCATTGGCTATCGGGATTCGAGAGGCAAGGGCGCTCACACACGGTGCGATCACAAATGACTTGGGCATTTTCGGCACAATCGTCTCAGGAAGCTTTCTGTATCTTATGGCATTGACGAACCTGGGGGTTTTGATAGAGATCATCCGGACGGCGCGGGCCATGCTCACCGGAACTGCTACAACGGACGACCTCGACTCGCTGGGGCAGTCTAGAGGCTTAATCAATAGACTTTTGGCGCAAACCATGAAGACGCTTCGCACGCCGTCGCAGATGTATCCTGTGGGTGTTCTTTTTGGTCTGGGTTTTGATACTGCTTCTGAAGTGGCGTTATTGATCTTGGCCGGCGGGGCCGCGGCCGCGAGTTTGCCATGGTATGCGGTGTTGGCACTACCCATTTTATTTGCGGCCGGCATGAGTCTTTTTGACACTTTGGACAGCCTCTTTATGAATGTCGCATACGGATGGGCTTTTTCTAATGCGATTCGCAAAATCTACTACAACATTACTATAACAGGGCTTTCTATTATGGTCGCGTTATTGATCTTGGCCGGCGGGGCCGCGGCCGCGAGTTTGCCATGGTATGCGGT
>JAKAAL010000140.1 GCA_021802375.1 Bacillota bacterium
AGTCCAACGGCCCCCAGCCTTGACGGGCAGTCTCGGGGCCTGATTACCAATCCGACCGATTTTCATGCTATGATAGGCTATGTCAGTGCATATTGGAGATGAGTTGAGGACGATTCATGTGGCCATTTAAGAAACTGCCCAGAGAACCCGACGTGGACCCTTCCCCTTCACCCGAGCAATTGTTGGAAGCTATCGCCGCGGTGTCTGATCAACTGGGCAAGTTTATTCGTTGGAGCTACCGTATTCAAAAATCTCAGGCCGACACGTTGGCCAAATTGGAGACTCTGGTAAGCGACGCGAGTACCGCGCGCGGACAAGCTCAGACTGCGGCGGAAACGTCGCTCGGCTATACTGTCCGAGGAATGATGGAGTGGCTGGATGATCTGGACACCTTGTCGGACTCACGGGGCCAAGGCTTGGTGATTGATAGCGCGTTGCTGAGGCGTTGGTCGCGGCAACTTCTCGACCGATTAGAAGACTTAGGCTATCAAGAGCTAGCGGTGGCAGGCAAACCCTTTGATTCTCGGTTTTGCGAGGCCCTGGGTACAACTGCGATTTGGGAAGGTGAAAATCCGCCCCAGAGTTATGCTGTGGTTTCCGTGCTCCGTCGCGGATTTCGACATAAGGATGGTTTGTTTCGCAAGGCCCAAGTAATTGTTTATAATGGGACTCAAGAATTTTCCCCGTAACCTTCAGATAGAAAAGGAATGATCATCGATGGGAATCGAAGTAGATCCAGAGTCGTTTCGACCGATTGTTGGAATTGACCTGGGCACGACCAACTCTGCCATGGCCTACATTCGTGATGGGGAGCCTCACATCATCGCATTGCCGAACGGTGACGACCTCTTGCCATCGGTCGTGTTGGTTGAACCTAGTGGGCAAATCCGGGTGGGCCGCGACGCTCGCGATGGCCTATTAGCCATGCCTGATCGAGCCATTGCCGCAGTAAAGCGTCGCATGGGCGAGACCGATCCGATTGTCTTGGGCGACCAACAATTTCTTCCCGAAGAGATTTCGGCGTTGATTCTTAAAGAACTTCGCCAACTCTTGGTCCCTCTGTATGGGGATCAGGACATCGAAGCGGTAATCACCGTCCCTGCCTATTTCAATGACGGCCAACGCCGGGCCACCAAACACGCAGGAGAGTTGGCTGGCTTCGTGGTCGAACGGATTATCAATGAGCCGACGGCCGCCGCCTTGGCGTACGGCCTCGGTGCCACCACGGAACGCAAACGGATCGTGGTCTATGATCTCGGGGGCGGAACCTTTGACGTATCCGTCCTGACTCTAGACGAAGGCATATTGGAAGTGCACGCCTCCAATGGGAATCGCCAATTGGGGGGAGAAGACTTCGACTGGTCGTTAGTCGACTGGATGGCAGCGATGATTTTAAAGCAGTATGGGGTGGACCCTCGCGATGACTTGAGAGCGCGGGCTGTCCTCAAGGATTTGGCCGAACGAGTTAAATGGGTATTGTCTGACGAGGACCAAGCCCCTATCGAATCGCCGGTTTTGATGGTCCACGACGGGCAGGCAGTGCGCCTTAGCACCACGATTCGGCGATCGGAATTTGTGCAATTCATCCAACCCCGGCTCGATGAAACCTTTGCCCTGCTCGACGACGTTTTACAACAATCTTCCCTCAGCGCCAAAGACATTGATGAAGTGCTGTTGGTTGGTGGATCCACCAAGATTCCGCGTGTGCACGAGATGATTACCGAGTATTTTGGACGTCCCGCTCGCAGCGAAGTCGATCCCGATTTAGCAGTTGCTCTCGGCGCCGCAGTGCAGGCTGGCTTAAAGTCTGGGGCCCTATCAGAGTCAGGATTGGTCGCGACAGACGTCGCCCCCTTTTCTATGGGAATCGCCGTCGCCCGTTCCACTGTGCGCGGATTAGACCATGGGTATTTTTCGCCGATTATAGCGCGCAACACTACGATACCGTGTACTCGTACCGACACGTTTTACACCACGACAGACTGGCAAACGGCGATTGATGTAGAAGTCTACCAAGGCGAACACGAGCGGGTGGCCAAGAACTATCTTTTAGGATCCTTTCGACTGACCGGAATTCCCCCCGCGGTCGTGGGCAGTCAACCGGTAGAAGTCACCTTTCGCTACAACCTCAACGGAATTTTAGAGGCAACCGCACGCATCGTCTCTACCAAAAAGTCTCAAACTCTCGTCGTACAAGATGGCCTCGAACGCCATTCGAAAGAGGCGTTAGCCCAAAGTCGTGCGCGCTTGGAAGCCCTGTGGAATGACGAAGCGGCTGGGCCCGACACTCCTAGCGCGTCGGACTTGGACTTGGATCTAGACCTTGATTCGGAACTAGCGCACGACCTTCTTGATGCGAGTCCTGCGCTTTCGACCCCATCGAGGGTAGATCATACCCCCTTGGTTCCCTCCGAACAAGAACCTAGCGTGAATCCGAATATCGAGGACCCTAACTTATCGCTTATCGCCGATTTGAACGCCGTCTTGTTAGAGCTCTTCGACCCGGAATTGCGGTCGAAGGTAGTAGCAGCGCTTAACAGACTTCAGAGCGCGCTAGAATCTAAGGATGCCAAGTCCATCGATGAAGCCGTCGACGAAGCGACCAGCGTTTTGATGGAAGTCGACTTGTTTCTATAATTCCCATCGTTGCTGTCACTCGGCAGGCAAAGCCGTCCCCGAATTCGGAGCGCGAAGCATTGTTCGGATGAGACACGACCATCACAGACTATGGAAAAGAGGGATTCACCTGAGCAACCGTTCAAAGCCCAAAAAGAAGTCGCAAAAGGGCCATTCCCCTCGCTCCAAGGCCCCATCAAACAAGACGACACGTCCGGTTGCTCAGCCGTCCTCGCATTATGCCACGCTTGGCATCGCTCCCAGTGCGGATGCCGAAACCATTCGGAGGCGCTACTTAGAACTCGTTCGCCAATTTCCCCCAGAGAGCGATCCCGAAAGCTTCCAGAGGATTCGCCGTGCGTATGAAACCCTCACCGATCCCAAAGCCCGCCGCCAATATGACAAGGAACGGTTTTACGGGACGACGGTAACCAAACTTGAAATCCAAATCGACAAATTAGAGAACGAAGGCCGCTACCAAGACGCAACGAGGCTCTTGCAACAGCTAGTCGATATTGCGCCCACGTCGCAGAGGTGGTCCAGACTCGCCGATGCTTACGAAGGGATGGGTGAGCCAACCAAGTCCGCCGAAACTTATCAAGCCGCCCTGGATAGCGCCGAAACCGAAGAGGAAAAGGTGCGCCTGATGGTCCGACGGGCACATGAACGCTACGACCGCGACCAAGACATTATCGTTCAGTTGCTCTATATAGCCGACCAATATCCGAATACGGCACCGCGCCTGATTGCTCCCGATCTGTTTCAGCACTACTACAATATCAGAGAAACGAAGAAAGGTTCGTCCTATTTTCGCAAGCTGATTTCTAGGCGAAAGTTGTTAACTGTCGAAGAATTTTCGGTCTACCTTGATTGGATGCACGCGCTTGCCGCCAACGACCTACTCGAAGAATTGGACACGTTATTTCAAACTAAAGTCAAACCCGCCGCGAAAAACGCGGCCGCTGGTCCACACCAACAAGCGATCAAGGCGCTACTCGCCGACCGTTTAGACAATGGCGAGCCAGACCGTTCCAACTTTCGATGGAAGGTCATGGTATGCGGTTTGATGAAAACGGTCGATCCCGATGATGCATCCGCACGGATCCACTGGCGAGCATACGCTGAATTGGCAATGATCACCTCGCAAATGACTCGCTTGATCAACGATCTCTTGATTCCGACCCCGGTCGTCAAACAAATCTTGGATTGGTATAGTAAAGACTACGCGTTACGATTGATGGACGAAGACGGTTATGCCGATCTGGATGATCGACCTACGATTCGGCAAACTCTTTCGACCAAGGATGCCATATCACGAATTCAAACGACGTACCCGCGTGTTTATCGCGCCTTTAGTTCGCGACTGTCTTTGTCGACTTTAGATCCCGAACGTGAAGATTCAGGCTGACATTGGTGCCAAGGACGGGTGAAGAACAGGGCGTGACGACGACCCAGACGCCTGAGCATCCGGTCTAGCAGTGGAGTAACTATACTGCGCGCGGGTCATAGTTTTCGTTTTTGGGAGAACGCCATTTTTTGGAAAATCCTTATGCACCCACGGCTTGAGACGCCCACAGCCTTGGCCTCAACCCGTTAAATTTGACCCGCGCGCAGTATATTTCGGTATACCAATTTGGTTCGTCCCAGTTCCAGTAGAATGGAACCAAATACAAAAATGCTTCCGGGCATTCGATGGGCCGCAGGGCCGGTAGGCCTTTTGGCTGTTCCGGAAGTTCATTCGAATCGGGGCGGCGCTGAACTTGGAGGCTATGCAAGCAGTCGCTCGCCGCAACGCTGAGCGTCGGGGCATCTTGCTTCTCTATCCCAACGGGCAATGACAACCCTCCGTGATGACCCAACGCCACCAGCAGCAGGTGCACCGCAATGTCGTCAGGTTAAGGATTTTTGCTCATTTGTTCGCGGCGGCTGACGAACCAATGCGCGGTATTGTGGGCTCGGACGAAGTCGCCACCGCCTCCTAGGTCCGGGAAAAAAGCTGGACCTTTGGGTGTGCTTCCAGGCTCTTACGCACTTTGTGTTATTACTAAATTACCAGACAAGTATAAAGAACAGGAATATGCCGTAGATTTCCTGTTCTTTATTGTTGACACTACGGCAAATACGCAATACCTGTCTATCATCTCTCGACTTTCTGACGGGTTCCCCTAATTTTCCCGAGGAAATAATCGCAAACCCACACTATTAGGCGCTATATCGTTACTACGTCAACTCTTAATAACAGAAAGTGCGTAAGAGCCGGAAGATGGCCCGAAGATCCAGTTTTTTTATCGACGACACGCGCTGAACCGGCGAGATCCGGGGTCCTCATCCCCATCCAATGTTCTCGACAGATAGCAAACTTTTGGTTGTAAAATCCTTAACCTGACAACATTGAGGTGCGGTTGGACGATATTCCTGCTCAGTAGTGTAGCATATATGGTCGGCATTAAAGATTGATGGTTTAGCCGTCCACTCGACGGTCAAATTCGGGACTGATTATTTTTCCCGTTTTCCAGTATCGTGTAGGGAACGATGGCTGGATGGGGGCATATGATGAAAACACCGAAATGATTGGACACCATAGATAGAGACCAGGCACTGCAGGAACTCGATGGCGCATTGAATTCCCGCGAGAATGTGCGCTTGCACGAACGCTACCAGGCGGTGAATATGGTCGTGCAGGGCCATTCCTACCAAACGATCAGCGAGATGGTCAAGCGGTCAATGACCACCATTGGCCGTTATGTGGAGGCGTACCGCCAGGAGGGATTGAGCGGCTTGGCGATGATCCGGCCGACAGGTCGGCCGCGGCGCTTGACGGAGGCGCAAGAGCAACAATTATACGACCTGATTGTGGAAAAGACGCCGGCGGACGTAGGCTTTCCGGCAGAAATGAACTGGCTGGCTCCCCTCTTGCAGGAATGGATCCGCCGCGAGTGGGACCAGTCCTATTCCGATCGCGGGGTTCGAGCCTTGCTGTTACGGTCCCAAAACAATCAATCTTTAATGCCGACCATATAGTACCACAGGAGCGTTGGGGAATGACGCAGATGGAGGAGCGGCAAAACAGGCCCAACCCTTACGCCGTTTGCGATGACGATGACGAATCAATGCCACTCACCCCGTGTTGGTGTTTTGAATCGTGATCTTGCGGCCCGGTGGGGGTGGCGTGCGAGGTGGGGACTTATAGTCCGCGAAGGTTTCTATGAGGATATCCTAAGTGGCGTCATCGAGAAGGGATTCCACGCGTGAGCGCGTGGACGAATCGAGATCGTTTGCGGTCCATTGGGGCGCAAGACCACGGTAATTGGTGCGACATTCCGATTCCGCGGGATGGGTGTGGTTGTTTGAGGAAAACCATGGTCTATTCTGACACGCCTAAAAACAGGCAATTTTCGTTGGGTACGCGAGGGGCAGAGAAAATAATTACTTATCGTGGTCCGATTTTCCGTATCGTTTCCCTACGCTTGAGAACAAATCTAAACTAGGGCGCCTATCGTCAACAAAATAATGACTCGGTGTAACTGAGCCCGCATCACCACCTGGCTGCCAGGCCACAGTCATTCGGTTATTTTCATCTAGATTATCATGCCACAAATCTTCGTTGTATGACTTGACTCCTCTGATAGCACAGATGGAAGATAGTGATACAATGAGCGTGAGGTGATACGTCGATGACCATGTCGCACGTTGGTCAAAAGGGTCAGGTAGTTCTACCGAAGGAACTTCGCGATGTGATCGGGATTGGTCCAGGTGACCGGGTCATATTTGACGTTCAAGACGGAAAGGTAGTCCTAACTCCCGTGCCTGCCCGCACCACGTCCGATCTCCTGGGTATTCTTCGGAGGCCCAAGCCGGTGAATGACAAGGAGGCGCGTCAGGACTATCAGAACCACTTGGTCGACAAGCTAAAAGAAGGTCAACCTGATGCGTGAGAAGGCTCGCCGAGCTCATGTTGACGCTAATGTGATCCTGCGTCTTCTCTTAGGCGAACCGGAGGATCAGGCCCACTCTTCAAAGGCGATATTCGACCGGGCGTCGCGAGCAGAACTCACCGCAGTCATCCATCCCGTCGTATGCGCCGAGGTGCTTTACGTTCTCACGTCGCCTAGGCTGGCAGCTTATCCACGGCGACAGGTGGCAGACGTTCTACGTGGATTTTTTGCATTGGAGGGGGTAGCGGTTGTAGATCTCGACGTGGTCCTTAAAGCGCTCCGACAATTTGAGGAAACAAATCTCGACTGGGTGGACTGTCTTCTGCTCGCCTATTCGCCAGGAATCCCCGTCTACACCTTCGACCAAGCCATGGTGGCTGCAGGAGGAGTTCACCCTAATCACGCTGACTGACGTCGCCAGTTAGAACGAAGATCCGATTCCATGCACGGAGATCACGACGTTCGTCGACGGTCAAAGGATGCAGAGCAGTCATCCAGCGGCATGCCTTTGACATGTTGTTCCACAATTCCCGCCGTTACCAAAAGCGACCAAGAACCATTTCTTCCTCATATGATGACCAGTTGTCAAGTTTGGGGGGCAAATTGGTTCTATCAGGACTTTCTTCATATGCCGCACCATTCAGGTGTGGGGCGTGGCATGGGACAAGGCGGTAAAGATCACCCTGACCGCCGAAAGCAGCCACCGCATCATTCATTTTTCCGATCGTTACGACCACAGCGCGGTGCGGGTAGTGATCAACGGCGTCAATGTGACCGATGTCTACGATCCGATGCGCTTCCCTGAGGAAGACCATCGTCAGGTTTACTTGTATGGCCCATAGGATTCGTATCTCAGGACAGTTTGAGTTAGCAGCGAATGCCGAGGGTGCCTATCACCTTGTGATTGAGCACTTGAAGTTTAAGAATTTCTGGCCCGAAACGACTTTTTAATGGTCTCAAACGGTATCCACGCGCGTTTCGTTGTCGGTCAGCGCGGAAACGCCAGTTCTGTTGAGCAACGGTTCAGCCACCGGGCTTAGAATAGAAGCCTAAACCCGAGCGATCAAGATGGATCT
The DNA here is from genome assembly GCA_021802375.1 of Bacillota bacterium. The sequence continues at coordinate 7,628 of JAKAAL010000140.1, forward strand.
TCGGTCGAATCGCTGTCAGGGATACCAAAGGTATCGGCTGGGACGTGTTACTGGCAGGTTATCGTGCTCTCTGATCAAAAATTGTTAACACAGGCTGGTGAATCCATGCACAGCGCGAGTTCCCTGTTCTCCCGTGCTACCGTTGACTGCACTGCTACCATTGACACAAATGCATGCTAAAGGAGAAATTCCCTCGGATTCCCGTATCACAAAAGGAGGGAAGAAACTCACGCCTCCAGTTGACAACGCCATCCGAACGGGGCGAATGCCCGCAACCCCAAACCTTCCCGTTAACCCCTTAAGTTGCACCTCAAATAACACACACGTTCGCTGCACCGATAGACCGATTCTTGCTACCCCAATGTTGTCAGGTTAAGGGGCTTGCGATCAATTGTTCTCATTTAGTCGAGACAATTGATCGTGTTTATGACCTCGGATCTCGACCGTTCAGCGCTCTTCACTGGTAAAAAAGCTGGAGCTTCGGGCCACCTTCCAGTATTCTGGCACTGGTGGTGTTAACAATTTCGAGTAAATCGTTGGCTTTTATCAATGCCGTCGGTCCAACATGACAAGATTTGCGATTTCGGGAGCGATCCAAAGAACGTCCGAAAGATTTTACCCGCGACCGCAAGGTCGGGTTCGTCGGGGTCCTGTCCATGATTTTACATTGTGCCCGACGAAGCACTCCAATCGAATGGGATCCGTTTCGGGAGCGGTTGTGGCCACACCAAGCCGACGAGACGACGGATACGAAACCGTCCTTTGGCGAAGCGCGGCAAAAAATTCGTCCCGAAGCGTTTACCGAATGGAATACGGTGTTTGTGAATCGGTATGACGACGACGAGGAATATCGCACAT
>JAKAAL010000141.1 GCA_021802375.1 Bacillota bacterium
GGGACGTCTTGCATAAAACCGCTTTGAAAAGCCACGGATTTACGCTGGGCATCTCGTTCGACCGCGATAACCCCATTCTTAAAAGTGCGGAATTCGTCACCCGCGCGCACAATGCGATCAGGCATTTGGCACCACTCTACGAAGGGACGCTCCAAGACATCCACACTCCTCACTAACAGCGACCCCGGGGAATTAACCCCGGGGTCGTCCGATTGAAGGCCTCTGTTAGAGGTTCTCCGCCCCAACCTCACTGCGAAAAATTCCCTGTCCATTGGTGTGAAAAAAGGCGCGTTTTCCATTTCCTCTTGCGTAGGATTGCATTAATATCAAGAAGACTTTCAGAGATGTTTTACGCAGAGGAGGCATTCCAAGTCATGATTGCCTGGAAGATTGGCGGAGAACAGGGCGAAGGCATTGACTCCACCGGAGACGTCCTGTCGACAGTCGCCAACCGCATGGGTTATTTCGTCTATGGCTACAAGTCTTTTTCATCGCGCATCAAGGGCGGACATACCACCTACAAGGTCCGCATCGCCAGCCAGCGGGTGGAAGCAGCCACCGAAGCGACTGACATCTTAGTGGCCCTGAATCAGGAAACCATCAACAAGCATGGATGGGAATTGAACGGCGGCTTGCTTCTAGCCGACAGCGCCTTCGGCCCCGTCCTTCCCGAGAATGTTCGAGCCACTCTCATCGCCATGCCCCTGACCGATATCGCCAAATCCCACGGTTCAGTGGTCATGCGCAACATGGTTTCGGTGGGGGCTTCGGCCGCGCTGTTGAATTTGCCAGCCGAACCTTTCCTCGCATACGTAGAATCAAAGTTCTCCCGCAAAGGCGACGAGATTGTCAAAGCCAACCAAGAGGCCTTAATGGATGGCTTCAACCGCATCAAGGACGAATTTGGGGGATTGTCCCAGTTGAAGCTGGATGCTCCGGTGCCGGGCGACCGACTGGTCATTACCGGCAACGACGCCATTGCCTTGGGTGCTATTGCGGGCGGCTGCCGTCTGATGTGCGGGTATCCCATCACCCCGGCTACCGATATTATGGAGGCACTTACCAAGTGGTTCCCGCTCGTGGGCGGTGCCGTCGTGCAAATGGAGGACGAACTGGGCTCCATCACGGCCTGCATTGGGGCGGGATATGCCGGAGCCCGCGCCATGACGGCCACCTCAGGCCCGGGCTTTTCCCTGATGCAAGAAGGCATTGGGCTCGCATCCATGGCGGAAATTCCGGTCGTCATTGTCGACACCCAGCGCAGCGGCCCGTCGACAGGCATGCCCACCAAACAGGAGCAGTCGGACTTGATGGCCATTATCAACGGTGGCCACGGAGAGGGACCCCGGGTCGTGTTTGCGCCCAGCTCGCTCGAAGAGGCTTTCGAAGACGGCTATGAGGCGTTCAACATCGCCGACCAATTGCAGACACCGGTGCTCATCGCCACCGACCTCTCACTGTCCTTGTGGTCCCAGAGCGTCGATCGGGCCTCATTGAACGGCCCCGCCGTGGACATCCGCCGCGGCCCCATCATGAGCCCCAAGGAACTCTTGGACTTGGGAACCGACGCCTTCAATCGCTACGAATTTACCGAAGATGGCATTTCCCCCCGCTCGCTCCCGGGCAGCCTCAATGGCCAGTACCTGGCGACCGGCGTCGAGCACCAGCCGAGCGGCAAAGTGTCGGAGGACCCGAAAAACCGTATCCGCATGATGGAAAAGCGGTTGACCAAGATTCAGAAGGTGCACGAACTGCGCGAAGGCATTAAGTGGGAAGGCCCTCGAGATGCCGACTTGGTGCTCGTGGCTGTCGGAGCGACGGTGGGCGCCATTCGGGAGGCCGCAAAGGCCCTGGAATCCGAGGGGCACCGCGTCGCCGTCAGTTGGATTCGCACCCTTTCGCCCTTCCCGACAGCGCTGTTCGGAACACTCTTCGAGAAGGCTGGGCAGATTCTAATTGTTGAACAGAATGCCACTGGGCAAGTCGCGCTGCTGATGAGGGCTGCCGGAGTCTACGACGACGCCCGTTGCCACAGCCTGTTGAAATATGACGGGGTGCAATTCTTCCCTTCAGAAATCGTGAATGCGGCACAGCCGCTTTTGAGCTATGCGGAGGTGACCCACTAATGGCCACATTGCAGGACTTTAAAACCAGCGAGAAATCCTGGTGGTGTCCCGGTTGCGGAGACTTCGGCGTATTGGCCGCCATGCAAAAGGCGCTGGTCGCGGTAGGAGCGGAGCCCAGCACCACCGCCATCGTGGCGGGCATCGGGTGCTCGGGTAAACTGGGCAACTACATCAACTCATACAACATCCATGTTACCCATGGACGCACGCTGCCCGCCGCCTTGGGTCTGAAAATGGCCAATCGCGACCTCTTGGTGTTGGCCGCTGGCGGAGACGGCGACGCGTATGCCATCGGCATGGGACACTTCATGCACGCCCTGCGGCGCAACGTGAACGTGACGTATATTGTGATGGACAACCACGTGTACGGCCTCACCAAAGGGCAGACGTCGCCAACCTCCGAAAGCGGGTTTAAGACCAAAACCACTCCCAAGGGGAGCATCGACCGTCCCGTCCATCCCTTGATGCTGGCGGTCTCAGCGGGCGCGACGTTTGTGGCCCAAGGGTTCTCCAGCTGGCAGCCACAATTGGCTCGACTGATTCAGATGGGCATCGAACATCCGGGATTTTCGCTGATTAACGTCATTTCACCGTGCGTCACCTACAATAAGGTGAACACCTATGACTGGTACAAGAAAACCTTGGTGAATCTGGAAGAGGACCCGGACTACAGCCCCAACAGCCGCACCGAGGCTCTGGCGCGACTGGACGCCACCGATGAACTGGTGACCGGCCTCATCTACCGAGAAGAGTCTGAACCCTATGAAGCCCTCGTTCCCGGGTTTCGCGAAGAGCCCTTGGTGCATCAGGACTGGAATGTTGACGAAACAACCTGGAGTCAAATTCTGGCCAGCTTCGAATGAGGGAAATTTACCAGAGGGGCTGTCTGGAGACAGCCCCTCTTCAATCGTTCCAAGCAACATGCCCTTAGAGATCTCCGACCCATTATGCCGCAGCGACCTCACCCTACTCCAAAAAGTCGGGTTCCTCACGTACGATCATCTCCCAGAGCGGTTGAAAGCTGAACCAGCCCGCAAGCGGAAACCCAATCTGATCGTGCGTCAATTTGGCGTACACTGGTTCAATCAGTTGGGGCCGCCCCGCAGCTTCGGCCAACAGCTGCGCCTGACAGGTGCGTTCCATGGTAATGAACCAAAAAGCCGCCTCATCAACGCTCTGGCCCACCGTGAGAGGGCCGTGGTTTTGAAGGATAATGGCTTTCTTCGCACCGAGCGTGGTCGATATGCGCAGGCCTTCCTCCGGCGTCAGCACCACCCCCGTATATTCCTTCATCAGAGCATGATCTTCGTAGAAGATGCACGAGTCTTGGGTAATCGGATCGAGAAGACGCCCCAGACTGGACCAGGACTTGCCGTAGATCGAGTGGGTGTGGGCCGCAGCCATGACGTCCGGCCGCGCCTTATGCACGGCGGCATGAATGGTGAAGGCCGCTGCGTTGACCATCCCTTCGCCCTCAACAACTTCTCCCTGATGATTGACCAAGATGAGATCAGACGCCCGAATAGCCCCAAAATACCTCCCAAAGGGATTGACCCAAAAATGGTCGGTCCGCTCGGGATCGCGCACCGTAATGTGTCCCGCTACCCCTTCGTCAAAGCCAAAGCGCGCAAAAAGCCGGAATGCGCCGGCCAGGCGTTGCTTCAAATATTGGCGTTGCTCCGCCACCGAGTGAAACGTGGGCGGCGCCGTCGCAGCTTTGAGTTCCACGCTGCAGGACCTCCTTTATGGATTGTCGCTACATTCAGCATACACCCACAGTCTGCGAAGTTGACGCCTTACGCAAAAATTGCAGATGGAAAATAAGAGGGGTGAGCAACTCTAGGACCGCGGCACCTTCCAATCTTTTAGGGGACTGATGAATTGGCCTTTAGCGGGCGCGAGCGAGATGCGGTCATCCAGGGGGATTGACCCGCGGGGCCCGAGATGGGCTCGCGGCTCAGCATGGTGGAATGACCACCACAACCTCCTGATGGTCGCCTGGAATCGGCGGACGATCTGCACTTTTTTGGGGCGAAATGATAAGATTCTTCGGCAATTTTCAAAAGGTGGTGCGCGTAGCTCGTTGCTATCGCCGATTAAGCGATTTGACCCGTCTATCCCCAACCTGCACTGGACTCCACCGGGACGGCCCATTAACCGTGACGGCTCATCCTTCCGCGACCCGCATGGCAGCCCGGGCACAACACGCATCGGCATCGATGCGGCCAACCGCCGTGGCCATCGCGATGACGACCTCCGCCCCTTTGACAAGGGCCGCTCCGGCAAATAGGACCGAAAATCCCCACTGCATGCCCCACAGGGCGACGACTAGGCCTCCGGCGGGGATAAGGGTATTCGACATCAGACGAGACGTGGTCAAAATCAAGGAGCGGTCCTGCTTGGGAATCTGCTCCAGCCGCACTCCGGTACTGAGGATGACCCATGCGGTGTCACACAATCCGACCATGCCTTCCCCGATCCCTGCCATCCACGGATTGTGCCATTGCAGCAGCAGGAGCCCCAGGACACCCCCGGTGAGAAACAGCGGATACAATTGGCCGCGGCGAAACCGCCCCAGCAACGGCGACACGACGATCGTGCCGCCCACGCTACCGAACGCAATGAGGAAATAAACCGCCGAGACCTCCGCGCCGGTCACCCGGAGGGTCTGTAACAGGTAAAACAGAAACCCGCTCATCACCAAGGCCCAGCCAAAATTCCCGGCCATCGCCTGCAGGGCCAGCGACCGCACCGTCGGCATCCCCCAGAGGCGACGGACACCATCGCTCCACCGACCACGCGGTGTGGGCCCCATTGGCCCCTCCCGGTGGTCGCGCAGCCACCACGGCCCCACCAGACTGGTACCCATGGCGGTGATGGCGAGCACGCCTAACGTGACGGCGGGGCCCCATCCGCTGACGAGAGCCCCGCCGATGGGCGCTCCGACCATCTTCGTGACGGTGATCGCCCGCTGAAGACGCCCCGCATAGTCCGTCAACGCCGATCCCTCGCCCGGGATTGCCGATTGAATGCCCGCCTCCGCCAAGACACTGCACAGACCGTTGAGCCCCGCGGCGAGCGCCAGAACGGTCCATATCATCCAATGGCGCGGGAGCCAAGGCGTACCTAGCAACCCCAGAAAAATGACGCTACGCCCGCCCTGCCCAATGCGGACAAGCCGGCCGGGCGGTTGCTGACCCAAACGTGCGGATAGCCCCAGACCGACGCCCACCGGCAACAGCGCCTCGGCCAAAAACATGATGGCCATCAAGGCCAACGAATGACTGAGGATATACCCATACCACGGCAACACGAGCGGAGTCGCGACGTCCGCAAACGTCGTCGTCATCGCCAACAGTTGAGCCCGCCGCATCCAGGTGCGCGGTGTCATCAGAAATCCCTTCTTTCGTCGCCCCCGCACCGCTGGGGCGGTAGGAGGGGCTGAATCGTGACCGCGGCGGCACACCCCGCCACCGTAGGCCAGGCCTTCCGCGTCATGCTCAGGGCTCAAGAGCGCGAATCGGCGCTGGGTTCGCTGGCGGTCGGCAAGGGCGGTGGTAAAAGATAGTCCATCATCTCGGTATCACGCCAGCGACCATCCAACACGCCCTGTTGCCGCAAGATCCCGACGCTTTGAAATCCGTGACGGAGGTATAGCGCGCGAGCCGCGTGGTTTTCGGGAAAGAGTGTCAGCACCAGCTTATGGAAGCCCTGACGGCTCGCTTCGGTCATCCCCGCTTGGAGCAGCCGGCTGCCCACACCCATCCGCCGCGCCCGGCCATCCACGTACACCGACACATCCGCCACAGAACGGTAGGCCTCCCGGGGACTAAAAGGATTCAACGACAGCCAGCCCGCCACCCCTTGGGCATCGAGCGCGACGAGCACTGGAAAACGCACGGACCGCTCGGTGAGCCACACCGCGCGATCCTCCGGCGTGCGCTCCGCGGTTTCTAAGGTGGCCATCCGGCTGCGGATGCCCTGGTTGTAGATTTGGGCAATAGCAGCGGCGTCCGTCGCCCGAGCTCTCCGGATGTGAAGAACGGGGCGGGTCAGGTCGAGCGCCATCAGGGCGGCACTGGTGGAACACGCCTCCCGGCCTTCCTGGGACGCCAGGATCACGCAGGGGCCGTCCGAACGGGGACGGTCGAGAAATCCCCACTCCAGGAAATAGGCATGCGCCGTTTCGGTGAACAGCCAGACTTCCCGCATGCCCTGTTGTTGCAGAGACTCCAGCGCCACCCGGACGAGGCGGGTCGCGAATCCCCGATGGCGCGCCGTGGGTTTGACCGCCAATGATCGCAACAGCGCCACCGAACCCCACCGCTCGGCCCCCACGACACCGACGCAGGATTGACCCTGGGCGAGCTTCCAGAACGCGATGGGGGACTTATCGGGACGGGGAAGACCCACCGTATCGAGCAGGGACAGGATGTCGTGGTCGGCGCCCTCTAAGGTCTCGATGGATGCGAGCGTCATCATTCCACCTCTCCCTCCGCTCAGACCGCGGAATTTCCGCGGCCGACGTTCGCCGGTGCCACCGGGCTGACCGTGAGCCGGGCGTAGTCGGCCTCCAAGGCGTCCGCTAGCCATGCCAGGGCCTCCATAGTCGCGGCGCGCCGTGCGGGTGGCAACTGGGCTAAGAGGTCCTCGGCTTGCTGATTGAGGGCCAGGTGGAGCTGGGTCGCTTCGCGCTGCCCCGCAGCAGTCAGTCGCACCTGAACATGGCGCCGGTCTTGAGGGTTGGAATGCCGTTCCACCCATCCTTGAGCGCGCAGGCCCTCCACCACCCGGCTGACCCACGGGGGATCGCTCCCGATGCGGGCCGCCAAATCCCGAATGGAGAGCCCGGGCGCTTGGTGGAGCTCGGTAAGAATTAAACACTGCGTCTCCGTGGCAGGGGTACAACAAGCCCAGGTACGCCGTTGAACCTGGGCAAATCGCCGCGCAATCGTGCGGAGTAAATGCATGGGGTTGTCTGCCATAGGTATTCCTCCTTGGCGGTTCTACAATTAATATATATTACAACGATTGTGAATTACAATTACTAAAGTATACACCGACCGGAGCGCCGATCGACTTAGAGTCATCGCCGAGGGGAAGTTGTTGGTTCGGGACGCGAAGAGTAATGGATTTCATATTGACTAAGGGCTTTATTCATCAGCCCGCTCATGTTGGACCCGTGATTCGTGATGTCACCTTGGCCTACACGAATGACGGCGGGACGCTTTGGTCCCGCCATGCAATCACCGCCCCATTCTCAGCGGGTCGCATCGGTCCCATGGGCACCCAAACAGGTCCCCAAGCCTTATGGACGATTTCGCACGGCCACGTGTCGTTGGAAAAATCCACGTCCGGCGAAGGCGGGGATCCCACGACGAGGACATAAAAATGCCCTCCCGGCAATCCGGCAGGGCATTTACGAAATGGCGCTAATACCAATGAAAACTTGACCAACGATCCCCGAGCTTTTGGCATACCGCCTCCAACAACGCGACCTCATCAGGGGTAAACCGTTGGAATTCGGGGCTGTCGACATCCAGACCACCCACCACGATATCCTGCTGGACAATGGGCACCACCACTTCCGAACGGGAGTCCGCATCGCAGGCAATGTGTCCGGGAAACTCGAGCACGTTGTCCACCACTACGGTTCTCGCCGCTCCCAAAGCGGTTCCCACAACTCCCTGATGGGGAGCAATCCGCGTACAGGCGGGCTTCCCGGCAAAGGGACCAAGCACCCAATCGCCGGAAGGCTGTTCCGCGAGATAAAATCCGACCCAGTTGATGCGCGGCAAGTATTGATTCAACAGCGCCGCGATATTAGCCAAGTTGGCATTCAAGTTGGATTCGCCTGCCAGCACAGCATCCGTAAAGGCCAGCACATCCTCAGGACGCGCAGCCTCTTTCAGTTCAATTTCCATCGTGCTTTATTTCTTGAAAAAATCGGCATTCCGCTTGATGGAAGCTTGGTACTCGGACGGAACCTCATCCTCTTCGTAAATGGCGCTTACCGGGCACTCCGGCTGACATGCGCCGCAGTCGATGCAAACTTCCGGGTCAATGTAGTATTGATCGGCATCATCCGTGGTGTGAATGCAGTCGACGGGGCAAACTTCCACGCACGAAGCATCTTTGACGCCAATGCAAGGGTCGGTAATGATGAAAGCCATGTGTCTTAAGTCTCCTCCTCATCTAAGTTGCGCTATGGAGCGCAAGTCATCTCATTTTACTATCCCCTCTCCAAAAACGAAAGAGACAGGGGGAGCCTGCGACAGGTTGGCTATTCAGATCGGAA
>JAKAAL010000142.1 GCA_021802375.1 Bacillota bacterium
CACCAGTAAAGGCATGCAAAGTGCCGTTTTTGACCTTTGTGAACATTTGTTTGATAAGACCCAGTATAGCATCTCTGCCAAAAGAGATGCAAGCTCCATTTTGTTGGAAACGGTTGGAATAAGGCCAAAGCCCCCTCATCCATTGACATCCGTGTTAGGATGAAGAGGTGTCAAACAGCAACTTTCTCCAGGTGCTTCCACCTCGTAACCTGGTTGTCGGAGGTTCGTTGCCATGCCGTTTGCCTTCTACTCGGAAGTTGAGCAAGCTATGCAGCAGATCGTCCAAGACGCTTTTTATCCTCAGCCATTTTTTCAGAGTCTACTTAGTGGAAGCTGGTCGCGGCGTTTTCTCGAATACTTCACCGTACAATACGCGCATTACAGCGCTCATTTCCCCCGAGTCTTAGGTGCGGCCATTTCCGCTATGGAACCCAACGATTCCTGGTGGATCCCGCTGGCCGACAACCTTTGGGACGAGGCTGGACGAGGGCGGCAAGGCCACGCGCATTCCCAGCTTTATCGCACTTTTGCCTTAAGCGTCATGAGCCCATCAGAGTTTGAGCACAGATTAGTTCAGTGGCCGCGCAGCCTAGCCGTCAGCACAGCCATCGATCACTTTATAACCTTTTTTCACCATGCTACCTCCTTGCAAGCCATGGCCGCCGTGGGATTAGGTTCTGAATTCTTTGCCGGTGATATTATGGGACTAATTGGGCAAGGACTTCGCCATCCCCAATACCAGCGGTTTGGACCCCTTAACCCGCAATTTTGGGAGCTTCATGCCGATTCTGACGAACCTCGGCATTACCACTTATGCCGAAACGTCTTATTAACCCTGGCTAGTGACCGTCATAATCTCCAATGCATGTTTACCTCAGGCCAAGATATCGCTCTATCTGAAGCCAACATGTACCGCCAGCTTTATTGCGAGGGCGAAGCTCAACATCTACTTGATTAAATCGGAGACTTACATCCGGCCACGATCAGACGGTCAGATTCAAAAAGATTAGCTAAATCGATACTTAGCTTGCCTAAAGACTTGGTGCTGTTCTGCCGGTCAAACGAATATGAGATGCGAAGATACCGCGATAACCGCCTTACACTGTGCTATCCAAAAAGAAGCCCATGTTCCTCTTGCGATCCAGCGCCTCGACCACTGCAGGGGCGTATCGGATGCGACACTTAAGCCACAGCGACCATCCGAACGTTACACCCATTGCGCCCATGACAGAATCCCCTGGCGATAACCATATGGTTGTATAGGTCGATCGAAGGTTTAAGCTGCCCCCGTGCTCCCCCTCCTATCTTTACACCTTTATGCGGATTTGCTATCATTCTCTTAGTGGCTCTATGAACGGGAAGAGCTGGATGGTTCTTCAGGGAGTCGGCACTAGTGCAAGCCGATGTTCTGTCCAAGCCCGATTCCACCCGGGAGAGTATCAGCGATGAGTTGATCGCACTCCAGCGTTACGGAGTTAAGCGGATGGGGCAACCCATCAAATAGGGTGGCACCGCGGTTTAGACCGTCCCTAATTGTGGGGACGTTATTTTTGTTTTTAGACCACTAGGAGGCGCGCTATGCTTTTTCCGCCCGATCTACTATTGCCCGGACCGACCCCGGTACCAGAGTCGGTTCAACGTGCCATGCTGACCTCGATGTCCGACCACCGTGGCTCGGTTTTTGACCCTGTCCGTATACGCGTTCTGGAAAAGTTACAAAAAATCTTCCACGTTGGCTCTGACGGAGCCGTAGCGGTCTTGCCCGCCAGCGGCACGGGAATGCTGGAAGCCGTCTGCCAAAACTTTCTTCGCCCGGGTGACCGTGCTTTAGCCGTGACTACGGGCCTCTTCGGTCAACGGTTTTATGAGGCTGCCGTCAGCATGGAAATCGCCGTCGATCGTTTAGAGGTTCCGTGGGGCGACGCTTTTGACGTTGCTCAAGTTTTGGCTAAGGCGACTGAACAGTCGTATCGGGCCGTTCTCGTCACCCACAATGAAACGTCAACCGGGGTCACGAATCCTGTGGATCGCCTGGCTACCGCCCTCAGCGGGGCCACCGATGCCCCTTTGCTTATTGTTGACAGCATCAGTGGAGTTCCTTCACTTCCCCTCTTCATCGATCAACCCGGCATTGATGTCATTGTCGCCGCGTCGCAGAAGGGTTTCATGTGCCCGCCAGGACTAGGCCTCATCGCGGCCGGCCCTCGCGCATTAAGCAGGTTACTAAAAGAACGGCAGGGTCGCTACTATTTCGATTTGAACCCCTATTTCCACGGCCACTTTCCTTATACTCCCGCTGTCTCCTTATGGTATGGCTTAGACGCAGCCCTTGACTTGTTAATTGACGAAGGTGAAGCTGAACGATTTGCCCGCCATCAACTCTTAGGCGAAATGGCTCGCCGCTTCGGCGAAGTAGCTGGCTGGCAGCCCTTGGCGGAACTCGGACAGGGTTCAGCCACCATCACCAGCTTAAAAACTCCAGAAGGAACGACTCCCCAGTCGATTCGCCAAGCCGCCAAAGAGCGAGGGCTCCAAATTGCCGGAGGCCTTGGCCCCTGGGCCAACACCGCCATTCGACTGGGCCATGTCGGAGCCGTCTCTCCACAAATGCTCTTTGCTAGTCTAGCCGTGCTGGCCCATCAGCTATCCAATCCCGCCGACGTTCTGGCAGAAGTCTTTGCCGTTTGGCACCAATCTTAATCATCTAAGGCATCCATTCTGGGAGGAATTGCGTTGAAACCAAAGATTTTAGTGACGGAGGCTCTAGGTCCTGAAGGACTTGCCTATTTAAAAGAACATGCAGAGCTTACCGCCTACGACATGCTTCCGGCCGATCAACTGCCTGAACTCATGGGAGAGTTTGATGCGGTCATCATTCGAAGCGCTCATCGTATTACCCGCGATTTAATCGTGAACCGACCGCGGTTGAAAGTGGTGGCTCGCGCCGGGGCCGGCGTTGACAATGTGGACTTGGATGCTTGTACCGAACTGGGCATTGCAGTCGTCAACGCTCCCGGTGCAAACGCCATTGCCGCCGCCGAGCACACCTTTGGTCTCTTGTTGGCCGTCATGCGCAATATCCGTTTAGGTGACCTTCACGTGCGAAGTGGCGGATGGGATCGTCAGGCTCATTTGGGAGAGGAACTCCACGGTCGCCGGATCGGAATCATCGGTCTGGGTCGCGTCGGTCGTAACGTCGCTCGTCTGGCCCATGGCTTTCGCATGGAGGTCTTCGCCTATGATCCCTACATCACCGAAGATATCTTTCAAGCCAATGGAGCCATCCGAAAAGATAGCTTAGAATCCCTGTTGGAAGTCTCCGATATTCTGACCATTCATACGCCAAAGTCAGGTCCTCACCTTGATGAAGCGCTCCTACGCCAGTTGCCTCAGGGCGCTTTCGCCTTAAATGTGGCTCGCGGGGGTCTTTATGACGAAGACGCGGTCGTGCGCCTCCTAGAGGATCATCACCTCGCCGGATTTGGTTGCGACGTCTTTCCCAAAGAACCCCCCAATCCGCAAGCCCGTCTGTTTCAACTGCCTCGGGTAGTGGTTACCCCTCACCTGGGCGGATCAACCCATGAAGCGCTAGCCAATGTCGGTGTCATGACGGCCACGGGGGTCATCGAAACTTTAGCCGGCATCACGCCGCCTAATCTCGTCAATGTCCCCATTCCGCCCCTAGAGGTGCCCGAACTAACGGCGCTAGACCGGGTGTGCCGAGCTCTAGGCCAGGTCTTTAGTCAACTTAACCCCACCTTTGGCTCGCGTCTGATCCTCACCCCGGGTCGACAAGTTCCCGCGGAAGCCCTACCCTGGATCCGACAAAATCTCATTGCCGGCGTATTACAAAATCGCGTCGATGAGCGAGTCAACGCCGTCAATGCCCTTATCAAAGCCGAAGAACATGGCCTAACCTTAACCGTCGACGACAATCCTAAAGCGCCACAAAGCCTGTCCTTAAATCTTAGTTGGGATGGACAGCCAGAAAGTCAAGCTGAGTTCGCTTGGCAGCAAAACGGCAGTTCAGGCCTCTACTTGCGCCGTATCAACGACATCAGTTTCGACCTAGCCTGGCCCGACATCGCGTTGGTCACGCGCCACCAAGACACTCCGGGGGTAGTCGGACAAATTGGAACGCTCCTGGGGGAGTTTGGAGTAAACATCGGCAATCTTCATTTAGGCCGTCGAACCTTGGGAGGCGAAGCCATCATGGTCATGGCCTTAGACACGCCCCCGAGCGAAGCATTGCGTAAGGCATTGCTAAGCATTCCGGGAATCGCTGCCGTATATTGGTTCGACTAACCGGCGCTGGATCTCTTCCATCTCCTTCCGAGGGCTGATACACTGTAGAAAATTGCAGATGGAGTATTGCAAGGTATTGCATCGGAGGAAGAGTGGCTGTGGCTGGCATAGGCGATCGGCGTCGACGTGGTAACACCTGGCGTATTCGGGACGACCATTCAAAGGGAGTGGGCACAATCCCCAACCCCGCTTGGCGCTCCATTTTATGCCTATGTCAAGGCATATCCCTGCCATCAAAATCCCGAAACGGCGATGGTTGCCTGACAATGCCAGGTTCATCTGGGCTTTCTGCTTCGGTTATCAACAATCAGGCCGCCTTGGCTGCCCTCTTCCTGGCGCAAGGCGGCATGGTTTCATCGATGGTACCAACCACTAGTCGATTCGTTCGACAACGATGCGTAACCAGGCGAAACGAGGCCAGCCAGTGAATATCGTTCGGGTTCCCGCCACCTCAGCTAATCTTGGCCCGGGATATGACACGTTAGGGCTCGCTTTAAATCTGTGGTTAAGTGTCGAATGGCGCGCGTACCCCCGCACCGTGGTAGAGGTCCGGGGTGAAGGTTCCGAGCTTTTGCCGCACGATACGACCAATATGGTGTATCACATTTTAGATGACACGTTTCGGGATCTTACCGGTCGAGCCCTTCCCTACGGATACCTATCGATCGACAGTGAGATACCGGTGGCAAGGGGGCTAGGCTCCAGCGCGGCCGCGGTCGTGGCTGCCGTGCGCCTCGCCTACGCCTTGGCCGACACGGAGCTTTCGGCCGAACAGTGCCTGGCACGCGCGGCGGCCATCGAAAAACACATGGATAATGTCGCGGCGGCCATTGTGGGTGGGGCTACCTTGGTCTTTACAGAAAGCGGCCGCCCATGCTACCGTCGATTTGATCCCCCTCCTTTCCCCATCGTTTTAGCGATTCCCGACTATCTCGTTTCAACCGACATGGCCCGGAAGATCCTGCCTCCCATGGTCTCGCGTCAAGACGCCGTGTTTAACGCGCAGCGCGTAGGACTTTGGATTTATGCGCTGAGCCAACATGCCTGGGACGTGCTTCATTTTGCTGGCCAAGATCGACTACACCAAGACGCCAGAAGCGCCTTATTGCCAGGATTCCATCATGCGCTCGAGGCGGCCACGGCGTGTGGGGCAGCTCTGGTCGCCCTCTCGGGATCCGGTTCGACGGTGTTGGCCATGGCTCCATCAGGCCGCGAGCAGGCGATTGGCGCTGCCATGCGGGGAGCCTTTGCACAAAACCGTATTGATGCGCGTATCGTTACCACCACCGCGTCGCCGACAGGGGCTCTCGATAGATCTCCGGTATCCTGCTAAACTCCGCGTCGGCGCACCATCTCAACCATGTGGTTCTTTGCCCTCCAAGCCGATCAGGGTCAGCGTCAATGTGTCTCCCACGCTAAGGGGTTCCCAAGGAGAAACTCGTGCTTCCAGGTCCCTTCCCGATTCCAGCATGAGATGGGCGCGAGCGCCCGTGAAATACGGCTCTACGCCAGTGACTTTGGCTCGCACCAGCAAGCCTTGCTGAGGATGACGTCCCATCCGCACGCGATCTGGGTGAACCAACATCATGCGATTGGGATCCCCGTTTACCACCAAGTCACTATGTCTAAGCACCTGATAGCCTAAGAGTTTGGCGACGGTTGGGTTTGATGGCGCCATGGTCACACGCTCCATAGGGCCTACATCACAAAGGCGTCCGGAGTGCATCACGCCTAGGGTCGTGGCCATCCGCTGTGCCTCGGCCAAATCATGGGTAACAAAAATCATGGCCAAATCGAGATCCTGGCGAAGTGTGAGCATGAGATCTTGCAATGAGCGACGGTTAACGCTGTCAAGCGCCGAAAAAGGTTCGTCAAGTAATAGGACGGGCGGCTCCGGTGCCAGGGCTCGGCCTAATTGGACCCTTTGGGCAAGGCCCCCAGAAAGTTCGCGGGGATATCGATCGAGGTACGCTCCCAGCTCGAGGCGCTCGGCCAGGCGGTGAACCACACCCTTAGACTCGCCCTCGAGACCAAACCCCAGGTTGTCACGGACCGTGAGGTGGGGAAACAAAAGATTGGATTGACCGACCAAACCCAGACGTCGCCTCCACGGTGGAACAAACGTGTTGTTCTCGCTGTCCAGCCATACTACATCGCGCCAAGTCACCCTGCCGCGTGCCCGAAGCAACCCGGAAATAGCCGACAAGAGGCTGGTTTTGCCACTCCCCGATGGTCCGAAGAGGCACAGAGTTTCTCCGGCATTAACCGAAAAGGCGGCCTCAATGCCCAGCTTGGGACGTTTTACTGCCAGGCTACAGGTCAGCATGGGGCATTCGCCTCCAGACAAAGAGAATCAAGGGTGCCGGCAAGGCAACCAGTAGGAGCAAGAGGGCTAAGGGAAAGGCTGCCCTAATGCCCTGTTCCTGCAAGCCCACCCAGATGGCAACGGGCAAAGTGTGGGGGAAGTAGGCGACCACAATGACGGCGCCAAATGCACCTACGGCCCGAGCAAAGGCCATGGCCAGGCCAGCCACCAATCCCGGCCAGGCCAAAGGCAAAAGGACACGCCATGCTGCCTTCCAGGGCGGACATCCCAGGACCCAGGCGACCTGTTCCAATGCTCTTGGCACTTGGCGAACACTGGCGATAACGGCCAATATGTAATAGGGCATAGCCTCGTAGATTTCAGCCACCACGACCGCCAGTTCACTGTTGGTGCCCGATATCCCCAAAGCGTGAAACCACGGCCCGAAGAGTCCGTATGGTCCCAATAGGTAGGCGAGCACTAAGCCCACGACCAAGGGTGGCATGAGAAGAGGAAACAAGAGACTGTATTCGAGCACACGCCATCCTCGCCCACCACGCGCAATCCACCAGCCAAGGGGTGTTCCCGCTAAGGTCATGATCACCATGGCTATTAGGGTGGTCATCAAGGAAATCCCTAAGGGTCCCATCCCGAGCTGGCGCCAAACGCCTATGAGGTGGGTCCACGGCTGATGGGCCAAAAGGGCCACCGTTGGCAAAAGCAACAAGCCAACCAGCACGGATGCGGCTAAGGGGAGCAAAACCGTAAAGTGCGTAGTGGCGACCGAGGTGCGCTGGCGGGATATTAGACCAATCTCCTCTCCGTTAACCAGGAAATGTACCGAGTCCACCTTCTCATCTTATGCCTATCCGCGCGCCTGGCCAAGTTCTTGGCGAATGGCCGGGGCCATGGCGGACCTTCTGCCCAGGATCATGGGCCGCGTCACCCGAAATCCCTCCGCCTTAAACTGATCGAGCCCTGCCTTGGACAATACATAAGCCACGAAGCGGTTGGCTGCCGATGAATCAAAGGAATGGGCCAGCGGCGCCACATACACTTCCAACAATGCGCCGTGTACGATTTTTCCAGAAGCCAGCGTAAGGTGCAGTCGAGAATAGCGCTTCGCGTCCGCTGGGTCACCAAAGTTGAGTCCATTGGGCAGGGGGATATAGTCCAAATGGCGTTGCACCGCCTCCGAAAGGAAAGCACTGGAAGCATCCAATTGCCCCGCTTGCAGTTGGCTCAAGATGCTTTCTTCGGCAAAGATTTGATGGGGATTTTCCAACGAGCCCAGAACTTGATTAGCCGTGCCTGGTTTCAAGCCCAGGCGTCGCTGTGCGCTTTGGATCATCATATAGAAGGCCTGCCCCTGAGGATCGGTCGCGGGATTGGTACGCCCTAAATGAAATCCTGGCCGAGCCATCAGCATAAACAGTCGACGCAGCGGCAGTTGACCCCGTCTAATGGCGTTTAAGGTCTTGACATAGGGACTCGATGGCGAATAGGCAATCACCAACGGCGATGAAGCCACGCCGATGGCATAATGCACCTGCGAGCCCAACACCTTTAAAGGTCCGGTGCCGATGCTTTCAAATACGTTGGCGTCAATGGTCTTGTTAGACACCAGGTGAGCCATACCATACGAACCACCCCCCTGACCGCGGTAGCTAATTCCAGTAGCTTTATGAAAGCCTGGTCCTAAATAGCGGTCGTTTAACCATTGTAGCGACCCAGCATAGGCTACATAGACCTGCTGGTTTGCGGGCCGCACGCTCCTGGCGGAGTTTACCAGTCCACAGGCCGAAAAGCAGAA
>JAKAAL010000143.1 GCA_021802375.1 Bacillota bacterium
ATGCATGGTCGGACCGAGGCCCGCCTTACCGGCGGAAGTGATGGAATACGATGAGGGATATCGTCGACGGTTGTCGGTGAGGCCTGGGCTTACCTGTTTATGGCAGATATCTGGACGCAATGAAGTGGATTTTGCGGATTGGATGGAGTTGGACATGGAGTATATTGATTCCTGGTCCATTGCGTTAGATTTAAAAATTATGGCGAAGACGATTCCTGCCGTTTTGCAACAGCGCGGAGCGCACTAATCTGTCATATTGGACACGGCGATCGCTGACCCCAGGCGGGTGCAGGATCGTTGTGCCTTTGCTTTATTGATGACGTCTCCTTCGGACGCCTAGAGCCACCCTGGGGAGGATTCGGCTCCCGAAGCCTTTTATAATGCCCGCGGGTCAAATTTGACGGTTTGATGCCAAGGCTGTGGGCGTCTCAACACCTTGTTGCATAATGGTTTTCTAACACGATGGCGTTCTCCCAAAAACGAAAACTATGACCCGCGCGCAGTATATGAGGCGAAGGCTGACGAATGTCATATGCTCGGGCGCGGATATCGTCAAGAGTGACTTCAGTGGCGTATGGGAGTGGTCACTGCTAAATAGCCTCAGAATGTTGCCGTGCGCGGTATGGGGGTTGGCGCCTTAGGTCCGCGGTGGTCATCCGGGACCTAAGGCGGATCCAAAGGCAACCCACGGAAGGTGACGATGACGTCGGTGCCAACGTTGACGGTGCTGATAAAGGCTAAAGTGGCGCCGTGGGCTTGGACGATTTTTCGCGCAATCACTAATCCTAGTCCGGTGGACTCGGGAGCTCCTTTCATCTTTGTGCGGGTCTTGGCTGGGCTGGGCATGCCGTCGCCCGTATCTTTGACGTGAAGTTCGACGTGTGTTCCCCGCACCACCACGGCTAAGTCGATTCCCCCGCTTTTCGTATGCTTTTTCGCATTATCTAAGAAGATCAAGAGCAATTGACGAAGACGCAGGGCATCCGCCATGACCAAAGCATCCACCGGAATGGAGCGTTCAAGATACAGGCCAGCCTCCTCGAGCACTGGCCGATAAATCGCATCGACCGTCTCACAGAGATCACGCAGCGAGACCGGTTCGAGGCTGAGCGCGCTTTTGCCCTCCTCTAGTCTCCCAACGTCTAAAAGGTCGTTGACGAGGCGGGTCATGCGCTGGGTCTCGCTATACACCGTCTCTATCCACGGGAGATGAAGGCCAATCGGATCGTCGACATTTTGCAGGAGAAGTTCCACTCGAGCGCTCATCGCCGCCAGGGGAGTGCGTAGTTCGTGAGCGACGGTGGACAAAAAGACTTGCTCCCGTCGTCTGGCAGCGAAGATAGGCTGCAAGGTCCAAAGTCCCATTAAAAATCCTCCGACCAGCGATAGCACTAAGCCGATGACGCCGCCCCAGACGAAGAGCACCAAAAGTCTCGCGAGTCGCGACTGATCATCTTGAATCCCGTCAAAGAGTTGCACCGGTCGATGCCCACTGATCGTCCATTGTCTCACTCGATAGGGAATCCCGACGACCGTCATCGAGTAGTAGACGGGATGCGTGCTTTGGTGGGTGATCACGGAATGACGCAGGGCGGCTAGCTCTTGAACGGGAAACGGCTGGTAATACAAAACGATGGTATCGGTGGGTGACCACACCAAAAGGTGCACATCGGTCGGTTGCAGGTTGTCGTCCGGTGGTACCACCAAGGGCTTCGAGAACGATAGGGTTTGCGATAATTGATACAATTGATGGTCGACGGCTTGTAAGGTGCGCCCCTGCTCCATACTGTAGACAAACGTTGCCAGAACCGCCCAAATTACAGCCAGAAGGGTCATATGGAGCAAGGCTAAATGAATCCGTTGGCGGATGGCTCGGTGCTCTTGATGGCGTTGAGATTCGACCCAATCCTCGGTCATACCCGCCGTTCCAATCGGTATCCAAGTCCGCGGACAGCCACGATGTCTGGGCCGCCAGCGGCTAGGAGCTTCCTTCGAAGTTTGGATATATGGGCTTCTAGCGCATTATCTAAAATGTCTGAGCCGTCCGACCACAGGCGCGCCATTAACTGGCTTCTGGTTAAGACCATGGAGGGGTAGCGCAGGAAGAGTTCAATTAAGATCGCCTCTTTGGGCGAAAGTTGCTCGGTCTCGTCGCCAATGGTCAATTCCCGGGTAGAGCCACGATAGGTCATATTGGCAAAAGTTAGGGATTCTAGACCCTGAAACTCCGTGCTAGAACGGCGGATTTGGGCACGAATTCTTGCAAACAGTTCCGTGGAGGCAAATGGTTTGATCAGGTAGTCGTCCGCGCCAGAGTCCAAGCCTTGGACCCGATCAGCAATATGATCCTTGGCCGTGAGCATGATGATAGGCGTTAAGATCTTGTGCGTGCGCAGGGCCATGGCCACGTCGTATCCGCTCATCTTAGGCAGCACCACGTCAAGCAAGACGACGTCATACCCATCGGTCAGCGCTAGATCGATGGCATCTTCGCCGTTTTCGGCCACGTCGACTAAAAAGTGATCGGCGAGGAGGAGATCGCGAAGGCCTCGCTGCAAAGCAATATCATCTTCGACCAACAGTATTTTAGACATGGTGCCTCCTTTCGGGACGCGCTGACCCCCTCGCTCGAGCCCTGACGAACGGTTATACACCGCGAAAGATCTCTCGCCTGATTGGGCGCTCAGATCCACGAGCGTGGGCTGAGACCGAATGATGCTGTCTTAGGTGCTGCACCAAAGGCTCGATGCTGTCATTGTGACGATGTCCTTCATCTCAGTCAACTGGGCCGACGGGCACCCCTTGGCCCTTGGAATCCGAACGGAAGGCGACGGATCGTGTTCGCGAGCGGTGCGGGGTAAGGGGAATGCGCCGAGCCTTCATCTCTTGGGCCCAGAGTTCGAGCATCACCACAGCATACACCTGCCTGGAGATGGCCGTCTTGCCGGGAGCGATTTGACTGAGGAGGGCAGTGACCTGGTCGGGGAGAAGCCAGTGACGAATTTCTGACGAAGGATCGGTCAGCACTTCGTGTACCCAGGGACGTAGCGGTCCATTGAGCAAGTCCGTCAAAGGCGTGGGGAAGCCTTGTTTGGGTCGGGATACAATAGCGGATGGAAGGTGTCGTGAGGCGACGTAACGGAGAATGCGCTTGTCCACCTTATGCGTGCGCCGAAACTGAGGCGAAAGCGCCATGGCGAATTCGACGATGCGGTAGTCGCAATAGGGCACGCGGATCTCCAGATGGTGATGCATGCCAATACGGTCTGCCTTATGCAACACATCGTCGGCCAAAAACCAACGCACGTCGAACCCTTGCATCGCCTGAAGTTCCGGCAGCATGCCCACCTCCCCCCAATACCTGGCGACCGCCAGAGGGCGATCGGGCAAGCGGTATTCTGGACGAAGTAATTTTTCTTGCTGGACCCGGTCAAAGGTGAATCCTACCCCTCGGTAGCGTGCAGCCATAGGGACCAAGGAACGACCGACGGCTCCCGACCCCGGCCAACCTTGATCCCTCCAGAGCCTGCGCAATGTCGCAGGCAGTCGGCGCAGTGAGCGAAGACTGCTCGGCTCTCCATAACCTTGGTATCCTGCAAAAATCTCGTCCGCGCCTTCGCCTGACAACATGACCGTCTGCTCTTCACTGGCCGCGCGGGCCACTCCGTCTAAGGGCAACACGGTCGGGTCGGCCATGGGTTCGTCCAAGACGTAAGCCAATTCCCGCAGTCGTTCCGGCGACAGACTCCACTCGACGTCAATGGTGCGAAGACTGAGATGGAACCGGCGCGCGACCTCGGCCGCCCATTCGGTTTCGTTGTAGTTCGGGTGTCTCCGAGGAAAATGGGCCACCCAGGCCTTCATGGGAACTGAGGAGGGCAAACTGGCCAGCGCTGCCAACAAGCTGGAATCCAGTCCTCCAGATAGAAAGACGCCCAAGGGTACGGCTGCAATATACGCCAGATACGCTGCGCCAGTGTCCACAAAGACCGCAAACTCATCCCATCGATTGGTCCAACCTCTGAACATGCCACACCTCCGCCCACTGAACTCGCAGCCTATGCATTCATTATACCAAGGAATAGTTACAGAGGAAGCACGAAATCCCCCTCAGCAGCGAAGATTTTATCCGGCTAAATTGCGCATTCCCTAATTTTCGCTATAATTAGCTAATAGCCGCCGTACGAATTCGGACGCAAGGAGGATTGGATTGCGCATTCTCCACGTGACTAATGACATGGAAGTTGGCGGTGTACAAGTGTATCTTTCTCATCTTTTGCCGGCGCTTCGATCCCGCGGACACGAGGTGAGCCTAGTGGTCTTGACAGGCCATGGACAGTTGTTAGAAGCACTCGAGACTGCATCCATCCCTTGGCATTATATTCCCAGCATTATTCGTCGTGGAGCCATGAAATTTCCTCGCAAGGCATCGGTCAAAGAACTCCAAGATTTTATGCAATACGAATTTATGCCCGACATTGTCCATAGCCATCTCTTAATTGGAAACACGGTAGGACGCCTTGCCGCTATCCGACTCCCGCGACGTCCTGGGGTGATTGCCACAGAGCATTCCACCTATTATCATAAGCCAGGGTGGGCGCAGTACGTGGATAGGCGTCTTGCTCGGCGCACGGATGCGATCATGGCGGTATCGAACGCCGTGCGCGACTTTACCATATCTCAAGAGCGATTGTCCGCGGAAAAGCTAGTCACCATCCGACTGGGTTTGATTCCGCAGAAAGTGACTGCTGGTCCTGATGATGCATTATATGAGGAACTTCGACGTCGGCCCACGGTGGCCATCGTGGGTCGGCTCACAGACGAAAAAGGGCACCGGCTTTTTTTGAAAACCTTGGCCGCGGTACTCGCCGAAGATCCAGAGGTCTTGGGCCTGGTCATTGGTGATGGTCCGCTCCGAGCGGAGCTTGAGGAGCTAGCGCAGCAGCTGTGGCTTGGCCCCGACAACGTGAAGTTTTTGGGGATGCGCCGAGATATTGCCGCTCTGACTAAACGATTTGACGTTTTTCTGCTACCATCGAGACGAGAGGGTTTTGGGATGGCACCTTTGGAGGCTATGGCTGGCGGGGCGACCGTCGTCTTAAGTCGCATTCCAGCGTTTGAAGAGTTGACCGAACACGGTCGGATGGGAAAGCTGGTCGCGCTCGACGGTCGTATCAGCGTGTGGAAACAGGCGGTTTTGGAGGCGTTAGATTCCCCATTGGATCGCAATTCCTTGCGCCAGTTTGTGAGCGAGCATTACGCATTTGATAGGCATGTAGACCGCCTTTTGGACTTGTATCAGCGCATTCTTGGCGATAAAGGAGTAGAGCTTGCTTAAGGGACAAGACATCATCTGCATCTCGTCCGCAGATTGGGATGCTCCACTGTGGACCAATAAACAGCATCTGATGTCCCGATTGGCCGAATCCAACCGCGTTCTGTACGTGGAGTCGGTTGGACTGCGTCGGCCAACTTTAGCTCAATCTGACCGGGAGCGCATCGTACGACGCGTTCGGCATTTCGCGGAAGGGCCTCGAAAAGTGCCAGGAAAGAATCTATACGTCTTGTCTCCCTTGGTCATTCCCTTTTATCAGTCTCGGTCGATGCGGCGCATCAATGGCGCCCTGTTGCTCAGCGAAGTGCGTCGAACCGCCAAACGGCTGCAGATGGATCAGCCCATTTTATGGAGCTATATTCCGAACGCCTATGCTCTGATGCATCATCTTCACGAAAAACTAACTGTGTACCACTGTGTCGACGATTTGGGTTCGATTGCTGGGATTCCTAGTCAAGCAGTCAAACAAATGGAGCAAAAGTTTCTGACCGCCGCCGACGCCGTCATTACCACTTCGCAGGCTTTATTTGAAGCGCGCAAAGATGCGAATCCTAATACCTATCTTTTTACTAATGTCGCCGATGCCGAGCATTTTGGCAAAGCCTTGCGACCTGACATCCCGTTGGCTTCTGCCATGAAACACTTGCCGCGACCCGTCGCTGGTTACGTGGGCGCTTTAGATGCCTATAAGGTGAACTTTTGCTTCTTGGCCGATGTCGCCAAATCCCTTCCGGAGTGGACTTTCGTCTTGGTCGGTCCGATTGGGCAAGGCCAACCCTCAACGGATCTTGGGGAGTTGAAGGCGTTGCCTAACGTGCATCTCCTTGGTTGGGTCGACTACCGAGACATCCCGTCCTATTTGAAAGGGTTTGATGTCGCCTTGATCCCGCACCACCTCTCCAATTACACCACGTCAAGTTTTCCGATGAAGCTTTATGAATATTTGGCCGCTGGGCTGCCTGTCGTTTCCACTCCTCTACCAGCTATCGCCGACGTCAATTTTGTCACCTTTGCCGACACGCCCCAAACCTTCGCTCGAGCGATCGTTGCCGCTCGCGAAGAAAATTCTGCCGACCAGATCCAAACCCGGGTGGTCGAAGCCAAACAACATACCTGGGAAGACCGACTGCGAAGCTTTGATGAAGTCTTAGAGCGGGTCTACTTGGAAAAGCTTCAAGCCTCCGCCCCCCCCCGTCACTAGTCCTTTTTCATGGCAGGCGCCCTATCGGTGGCAAAACATTGGCGACGGTCTCTTGACTAAAGTCCGCGTGTTTCGTCCTAAAGCGTACTCGTCCGCCAGTTCCCATGTCCTGCCTCAGGTCTTGGAGAACTAGAGCCCTTCCGCAGGTGTCCCAGCTTCCCCCAATTGCCAAAATGCCCGACGCGGTCGTTTCGTGCGATCGCTGCCCCGTGCGCTCTTGTTCCGCGAAGTTAGGACCAACCGCCAGCTACGCCCTATCCATGGCCCTCCTGTTGGTGCCGTGAATATGGCCAATCCAAAGCACCCTTCACCAAGGGAATGGCCAAAACATCACCTTGTTGGCGGCTGCCAGGTGAACCTCGATGTATTCTCCGCATACGCAAGCGTAGTAACCGGACTGCTCGGAATCGGTCTCTTCTTAAGTTGATCGCAGGCGGGGAGAACTTCCTAAAGGCCCAGACGGCCCCGTACGTCGCCAAGAGGCGGGCGTGAAGAACTCATGCCTAGGCGGCGGCGATTGTTTTATTGGGTCACAGTGCCCCCCGAAGGCCCTCAGATCTTTCATACTTGAGTTTCGCACCCCCATAACACTATGTGTTCAGATGCGGACACGTTAAGTTCCGTCACTTCTTACGATTCCACTTTGGCGATTTAGGCAACCGTATTGAGACTTTGCAATTGACGTCCCAAGAAGGACCCCTCAAACAAGTCTTTGAGGGCGGCATATTGGGGCGAACGTTGAAATTGCTGGAGATCCATGGGGCCGGAGTCGGCCACCGCGGAGAGGACAGCCTGTAGCAGTTCTTCAAACAACGCCCACAGGCGCTCGGCCACGTTTTTCTCCCGTAGTTCGGCCACAATCCCTTCAAAGAGACGACCTAAGGATTCGTAGGCTTCGACCCGGCGCAAGTACGCCAGAAAAATGTAAACGATACAACTGACGGTGAGGTGGGCGATTTGGGCATCAAAATCCCGCGATTGGCACCGCCCTAACCGTAAATGTTGCTTCATTTCTTTGAAAAAGACCTCAATGGTCCAACGCGTGGTATACAGTTCCATCATCTTCACGAAGGAAAGGGACGTGTCGGTGGATAGAAACAGCCGCCATTCCTTCGCATACGGAAATCGGCAGAAATACAACTTGACTTCGCCGACGCCTTCGTACTGTACAAGCACTTCGAAATATCGGGTGTTTAGCCGGCGGCAACGCGAAGCGTTGCCTGCTTGCTTTAATCGTGCCAGGAGGCCTTGGGCGTCGAGCGTAGTTCCCTGGTAACCGTACTTCCGCTTATCTTTTCGGACGCCACACACCACGTGCATAGCCTGCTGCTTGATTTGCCGAATCGCTTGGATGAAGCCTTTGCTACTGAACCAACTATCCGCCAACACGTAGCGCGCTTTGACTCCGTGCTTGACCGCTCGCTTAATCATCGTGATCGCTTGGCTAATTTTGTCCGTGGAGCATTCTTTGCGTCGCGTGGCGCCCGGCGAGCCCGGGCGACAATCCTTCTGATACTGCGCTTTCCGATGCTTTCCGCGTAAGGGTTTTTCCGCATGGATACTGAAATCCAGGGGAACAAAGCTAGTGCCATCAAACCAACCAAGCATTAGATGTTTGAACCCTAACTTGGATCCTTTTTGGCCGGCCACATGATCGTACACGAAGGAGACCTTTTCGATTTTAGATCCGACCCGGGAGTCTGTCGTATCGTCGACCACAAACGCTGAATTCGGCGCGACGGTTTTTTGCGGATTGGTCAACGTTTGAAAGCGTTTCACCACCCCGTATAGCATCGATCGCCACGGGACGAGTTCGTTATTCTTCAAGCGATAGATAGTATCCTTCTTCATCTCGGTGATCCGTTTAA
>JAKAAL010000144.1 GCA_021802375.1 Bacillota bacterium
TGCAATCCGCGAAGGGGGACCAGTGGAACGTTGGGGGTAAGAAGAATGTGAACCGGTCTAATTTGCGGACACCCTGCAATCCCTAGTGAGAGGATGATAAGGATGAGTGTGACCAAAATCGAAGCCACGCGCGACCAGATCGTGATTTATGTGAGCGGAGCGCACGAAGGAAAAGTGCTTTTACGGGAGACGGTGCCCGTCATTTCGGATAAGCCGGGCCGAACGCTCTCGCTAACGGAGGTCGATCTGCGCGGCGGCTTGGCGAGCATTGCTCGGTTTTCAGGTGAGCATGATCGACTTTTCTCGGAATTTACGCTGTTTCGCCACAATGAGCGAATGGCAGGCGTGTGCTATGTGACGGAGGTGTCCGAAGACGTCACGGAAAATCGGCTCCCTTATCCACAACCCGATACCATCAAAGCGTTGAATGCGAACGCCAGCGATACGAAAACGCTCGGGGTCCAACAAGCCACCTATAATGTCAACCTGCCTGCCCTCATGGCGGCTTGCCCGTCGGCAGAGACCTTGGAATACCGACATGCTGGTCGAACCTACTGGTTCTTACGGGATCGGGTGAATGTGATCGATGCCTACCTGAGAGAGCAGGATAGGCTTGGTGTGCTCATTACGATGATTCTGCTTAATTCTCCAAAACATTTTAACTCCACGGGAGAAAAAGCGTTATTAGAGGCTTGCTTGCATCCTGGCTATGATGCCGGGAGCTCCGACGCCTTGATCAGCGCATTCGATATGCGAACCGAAGAAGGCCAGGGCTATTACCGGGCGTTTTGCGAGTTTCTCTCGGAGCGCTATACGCGGGAAGACCGTCTGAATGGGCGCATCGCCGGGTTCATTATTAGCAACGAGGTACAAAGCCAGTACGTGTGGGGAAACGCCGGCGATTTGGACGTGGAAGACTACACACGCGAGTACACTCAAGCCTTGCGTCTTGCATGGCTCTCGGGCCAGAAACATTGCGCGTACCTACGCGTGTATCTTTCCCTGGATCACTTTTGGAATCAGGCGTTTCATCCCGACCAGCCCCTTCGATACTACAGCGGGCGACAGGTCATCGATGGGATCCATACCCATGCCGTGCGTGACGGGGATTTCCCCTGGCATGTTGCCCACCACCCTTACCCGGAGGATCTGCGAAGGCCTGATTTTTGGAATGATCGAAGCGCTGAGTTTATCTTCGACACCGCCAGAATCACGTTTCGCAACCTGGAAGTGTTACCCGCTTATCTTGCTCAAGAACGCTTGCTCTATAGGGGCACACCGCGAAGGATCATATTTTCGGAGCAAGGGTTCAATTCACAGCAGGGCCCCCTACAGGCGCTAACCGAGGACATGGGCGAAGCGGGATACGTCCTGGCTTATCTCAAGGCACGGGCCATTCCGACGGTCGACATGCTCACGCATCATGCCTACCTCGACAACCCGCACGAATTTGGGTTGAACCTTGGGGTCCGACGGTACGAACCAAACACTGCCGACCATGTGGGGCAAGCGAAGCCCATCTACCAGGCCATTCGTGATATGGACACCGAGCAGGAACCAGCGCGCATTACGAAAGCCCGAACCTATATTGGATCCGACGTTTTTGATTACCTGCGCCAACCGCCCGTCGTAGTCACGGAACGTGATCGGGCCAAATTGTCTGACTTTGGCACGACGTGAGCGGGCCGTCCAAGCCGGGATTTGGACGCCAGTCTCTGCCACCACTCGGTTCATGTTATCCGAACGACTTTGCCAGCGGGAATTCCAACGGAACGTAACGATCGCTTTATGCGTGATGGAGTGGAGTGGACCACTCACCACATCATAGCCAGGGATCCAGCCAACGCCCAGCTCTCGAGCCACAGAACCAAGTACGTCGCGTGCGGCCATGATGATTGAGGGGGTGCACTTCGGGTATTCGATAAAGACTCTGGAAGCTTGTTCGGGCACACGGCTTGGGACGGATAGGGCTTGCATGAGCTTGCCGCTTTGACCGGCAAAACCGGGTTGGAGCCGAAGAGCGTGCGCAAGACGGCAGGAGGAGGCGGTACGGTGATTACGAAGATTCAGGTGGTGGGAGTCGGCCGGATGAAGGTTCCTGGTCCTGAAGTGTTTTGGATGGAACGATTTGACGAGGAACTCGCGCTCACCCTTTGGATGGTGGTGGTGCAAACGGTGGATCGCGTCCTGTTGATTAATACCGGGGTCGCGGCCAATGATACGGCGGTTCCTGAATTGGTCGATGGGATAGCGGGTGGAGGAATGGCTGGGTTGAAATCGCTAGGGATTACGGCGGAGCAGGTGACCGACGTGGTGATTACTCCGCTCCAGGCCTATGCCATCGGCAATGCTGACCAGTTTCCCCGGGCGACGATTCACCTGTCGCGCCGCGGGTGGATGGATTATCATGCCCCACCCCGACCGACATCGACCAGGGAGCGACACCGAGCGATTCCGTGGCCGGTGCTGATTTCATTATGGCGCGAGCGCTGGCCCCAGCTGCATCTCTTGCACGATGAGGACACCATTATTGCAAAGACGGTTACCGTGTCGTGGGTGGGTTGCCATCATCGAAGTTCGTTAGTGATTTGGGTCCAAACGGAGACGGGGGTTTTTGCGTTCACCGATATCATCTTTCACCCCGAAAACTTCACCGAAGACAAACCGATCGGAATTGCCGAAGACCGTTACGAATGTCTCAAAGCCTACGCGCTGATCCGATCCCGGGCGGATCGGGTCTTTGGTTTGTATGATCCGGGATTAGAGCGCGCGTTTCCGGATGGCGTTTTGTTCCGAACGTCCTCAACAAGCTGATAGGTAAGGAGTGGATGTTTCATGAAAATTACTGCGATCGACTCGTTTACCGTCCCATTAACCGAGGCCGCCCCGAGCGACTACCAGATGACTGCGTTGGATCTAACCCGTATCCGAACGGACGAAGGTCTTATCGGCTATGGCTTTGGCAGGACCGACGAAGCCGTGTTGCGAGACCGGATTCGTCCGCACCTGATGGGGAAAGACCCCGCCGCGATCAATGAGTGGACGGCGGCGCATGTGCTGGACGGGACTTCCGCCGTAGAACACGCTCTGTGGGATGTGTTGGGCAAGGCGGCGGGCATGCCCGTCCACCGGCTTTTCGGTAGTGCTCGAGACCGGATGCCGTATTATCTGACCTGTGTCTGGCCAGGAGCGGCAGACCAGTCGCATCTCACCCCCGAAATGCAAGCCGAAGACTTGGCGCACTACGTTCGTCAAGGCCACTCGCGGTTTAAGATTCGAGCATGGCGGCGGGATCCGCTCGAGGATGTTCAGGTGTACTCGCGCTTACGACAAGCCATCGGCACCATGAGCGTGGAACTCATGCTCGATCGCACCGCTCATCATCCTGGATGGCTCTGGACCGAGGCCCAGGCCCTGGCGGTCGCTGAGGCTTTGGCAGCGGTGGGGGGACCTGGCTGGAAGAGCCCTTTGCCCGTGACCAGATCGCAGCCTATCGAAGACTGCGAGAATCTGTGTCATTGCCGATTACCGGGGGAGAATTTGGCACGACGCTTAAGGACTTTCGCGACTACTTGGTCGGCCAAGCCGTCGATATCGTGCAGCCTGATGCGAATGGCAGTGGGGGCTTACTGGCGTGTCGCAAAGTGGCTGCCCTGGCGGAGGCCTTCGAGGTGCCCTGTATTTTGCACGGCACCATGGGGCCGAATCTCGCGGCGGCCTTGCAAGTCGCCGCTTCGATCCCAAGCTGCCGAATGATGGAGATTGCCTTAATTCACCCGCCGTTGACCCCGGAACAACAATGGCAACCCGTGGATCGCATTCTGAAACATCCGGGACTGTTTCATCTCAGCGATGGGCACATCGACGTCCCCAATGGGCCAGGATTGGGCGTGGATATTGATGATGCGGCCCTCGAAGCGCTTCGCGTATAGGGGCAGCATCTAGTCGATCCAACGACGGGGCGTCGTGCCCAATGGAAGAGGAAGTCATTAGGAAGAAGGGACAGTGGCGATGAGACAGGAACCCGCTCTACGCATGGTATTTGAGTCTCCGAACGTGGTCGGCCTACAAACGGAGGAGGTCAACGTAGACGCCTTAGGCCCCACGGAAGTGGTCATTCGCACCCACGTGACGGTGATCAGCCCCGGCACTGAGTTAGCCAACCTAGGAGACCGCATGGCGATGCACACCGATCAGCCCAGAACCTTTCCCATTCGGCACGTCGGATATGCCAATGTGGGCACCGTGGTGGCTTGCGGGGCTGCTCTCGCGGTGACTCCGGGAGATCGCGTCTATTCGATGGGGAATCATGCTTCGTTAGTCCGTATCGATGCGCAGGATTCTTTTTGTGTTCCGGTGCCGGATGGTTTATCGGACGAACAGGCCGTGTTTGTTCGATTTGCCCATGTGTCCATGACGACCCTGCGGACCACGATGGCTCGTGCGGGAGATCGCGTGGCCGTGATCGGACTGGGCCTGGTGGGCAATCTGGCAGCCCAAGTGTTCCAAGCTTCTGGCATGGTGGTCCGGGCGGTGGACCGAGAAGCAGTGCGCCGGGAAGTGGCTCGCCACTGTGGCCTTCAGGTCGTGTCCGGATCGCCGGCAGCCGCGGAATGGTCCCGTCAACATCGCTTGGTGGTGGAAGCCACCGGGAGTGCTGGGGCGCTCGTCGATGCGATAGATTTGGCTCAGAATGGAGGGGAAATCGTGATGGTCGGGGCCCCCTGGGGAGGCGACAGGAACAGCGTACCGTCTAGTCGGATTACGCGGCCGGTGTTCGACAGATTTCTGAGGTTGCGAAGTGGATCCGAATGGGAGATCCCCAGGCAGCCGGATCCATTCCTCTGGGATTCGATCCGGCAGAACATTGACACGGGATTTCGATGGCTGCAGGATGGGAGCCTCAACATCGAACCGCTCATAACCCATCGTATTGCACCGGAATCGGCGCCCGAAGCCTACCAGGGTCTTCGCGATTATCCGGAAAAGTATCTCGGCGTGGTCATTCGGTGGCCCTCGTAACTCAACCGGACCCGAGTAGACGATAGACGGTATATAGCGAAAGGATGAGACAGATGCGAATTACTCAAGTGACCGTGGAGCCTCTGGTGCCTCGCGACCATCCAGCGCCGTCGTGGCTCAGCGCATCAGTGATTGCGAACCCGATGTCCATCTACCCTGAGTATTACCCTCAGCGATCCTCGTGGACTGCCCCGTTTTCGCAAGTGCTCGTGCGAATGACCACGGATGAAGGCGTGATGGGGATGGGCGTGACCGGAGGCGGGGAGGCGGTTCGGGCCATCGTCCGGGACCACTTTAGCCGTCTCTTGATCGACCAAGACCCCTTCGACATTGAACGGCTCTGGGACCAACTGTATCGAAGCTCTTTGCCGTACGGGCGTAAGGGGTTGTCGGCCTTTGCCATCAGCGGGGTGGATATAGCCCTTTGGGATCTGCTCGGCAAGATTCAAGGTCGGCCCGTGTATCAGTTGCTAGGGGGCTCCAGCAAGCGAGACATTCCCGTGTATCAAACCACCAATGATCCCGCGGATTGGGCGGAGTCGGAGAGTTTTGGGATTAAACTCGCCATGCCCCATGGACCAGTGGATGGCTTGCCCGGAATTTCTCACAATCTGGATCTCATACGGGCCTGTCGCGAAACCATTGGCCCTGAACGGGACATTATGTTGGACTGCTTCATGGCATGGGATGTTGAATATACTCTTCGGATGCGCGAAGCTGTCGAACGCTTTGGCGTTCGTTGGATTGAAGAACCGCTTCCTCCCGATGACTATCATGGCTATGAAGCCCTCGGCAAGCATGGCAGTGCGGTTGCCATCGCCACGGGGGAACATGAACATACGCGCTGGGGATTCCGCGATTTGATTGAAACCGGGGGGGTGACGATTCTCCAACCTGATCTGAGTTGGGTGGGAGGGATTACCGAAACCCGGCGCATTTGTGCCCTGGCGTCGGCCTATCATTTGGCGGTGGTGCCTCATGCGGGAGGGTTAACGGCAGCAGGGCTTCACCTGATAAAAAGTCAAGTCAATGCTCCGTACGCCGAGTGGGTTCGCACTTGGGATCGCAATCAAGAGAGGCCCGTAGCCGTCATCCAAGGCGTCCCGGACCCGATCCAAGGGAAGATCAACCCCAGCGATGAACCCGGGTTAGGGATACAATATGCCACGCAAGCACCGAGATAAACGTCGAGTCAAGGTCTGAAAGCCCGGAGGCTAGCACCACGATGCAAGCGGCCCCTATTGTTCGAGGGGGTTCGTTTGGGCGTCGGTGCCACGGGGGGAAATCCATCCTTCGTCCCTTGGGGGTGGCCGCCGGAACGGCATGGGTACCACGAACGTCAAAGAGACACGCGGAATGCCTCCCGCAGTAGAGCCGGATATGGCCAAAATCTCCTTCGACCAAGGTTTTGACGTCCGTAACGGCTGCTAGCTCAAAATTTCGGTCCAGACTCGTCCACCGTCCGTCGTGCTCCACCACGTATGGGTGCACCGCAGCATCCCGTCGCGGGCACTGCCAAAATAGATCGACACGGACGAGAAGTCGACAGTGGTCAACCTTGGTAGACGGCGCACGGTCCACTGGTGGCCCCCATCGGTCGTTTTCCACAGCGTGAAGGTTGGCAAGGGTGTAGGTAGGCCTCGGCGAGGAGCTAGCTTCTGGTTCGTCACGCTCAGATATCCTACCCGAGCGGTAAGAAACGAGAAGGACAGGCCATTGCCCCAGTGCGCTGGCACCGTAAAGAGGAGAGGCCACGTTTGGCCGCCGTCTCGGGTCTCATAGACACGGATCGGGCCACCTGGCATCGTGCCAACGGCGCCGAGCGCCACCTCGGGCGCTAAAATGGAACCGTCTCCCATACCTGAGGGAACCCTACGTGCGGTTTTTGCCTTCCAAGGCGCTCCGCCATCGTGGGTGACTGCCCCGTAATAGCGGCAGAATTCGGAACAGGCTCCGCCCAGATTTAACATGTCGCCCTCCTTCTGAGAAAAGAATCGCACGATGGGGCTGTAGCTGGTTCCGGGCGGCGTCCGCAACGCGACGGTCCAATGCTGTCCCCCGTCGGTCGTATGGAGCAACTCCGTAGTGGAACTCGGTAGGGGTTGTGCGACCGCCCAGCCGTCGTGGACACTAGAAAAGGAAAGTGAAGAGGCCCAAGCTCCGTTCAGTGAGGTCACGATCCGCCAGCGCCGACCTTGGTCAGTCGATTTGAGAATGGCGTTGGGATTCGTCTGATCACCTGCCGCATAGAGCACGTGACGGCTGGCGTAGGTTAATGTGCCCGTCGGGATGGGGGCAGGAAAGACCTGAGTCCAGACCTGTCCGTGGTCAAATGACATCATCAGCGCAGATCCGGTGGCGGCCCATAGCGTGGTCGGCGAGGCGAAGCCAATGGCGTTGGCTCCAGTCTCTGGCCAACCTGCCGATTTACTGAAACGGAGGCCGTGATTGCGGGAAACGAACAGCGTGCTGGCCGGCCACCCGCAGGTGGAGGTCTGGATGATATCTTCGGCGGCGACGGACGAGCCGCGACTGGCAAGGATGGGTCCAAATTGGCACGCAATATTTATCGCCGAGAGAGTGTGCCAACGTACTCCGCCGTCGTGGGTAATTAAGGATTGTGCGATGCTGCAGCCATTGGCGCACGTGGCCGGGGCAAAGACGGAAGCCATTCCGGTGTGGTCCGAGGTCCAGACCAGATTGCCCGACAAGGGATTGCTTCTGCTGGGACCAGCGAGAGCAGACGAATATTGAACGATCGTGCCCACCCGCTGCCAAGCCAAGTGGGTTCGGGGCGTGGAATATAGCGAGAAGGCAAGCCGGTCGGGTGATGGAAGAACCACTTCGGCGGTGACGGACGAGCCCCTCATGGATAAGGCGAGTACATGTCCGGGATCGTTCCAGACCTGGCTGAAGAGGCCATGCTTGAGGCGGACTACCGTAGACGTCGTGGCTGAAGGGGCCGTCACCGCGAGCCACGGCGCCCCCCGGGGACTTAAGGTCAAGTTCCCCACGGTTCCCTTCCAGTGCGCGCTTTGCCTCCAGGTGTGGCCTCCGTTTTTGGTCTGATAGAGCGTACCTGTCGTCGATTGAAGCGCCCATCCATCCCGGGCGTTTTGAAAAGCTACGCTCTGAAACACCCAATTCGTTCGCTGGAAGATGCGCTGCCAAGTGCGCCCCCCATCCGTCGTCGCTTCCACAAACCCGACCGTGCGCTTCCCCTGAGTCTCACTTCCTACCTCTAAGGCCCCCTAAGACACGTGGACAACCGTAAGGTTTAGAGAACCACGACTAGATGCGGAGTGCTGGGCATGATAGGCTGAAACGCCCAGGCCACAACCCTCTGGCCCTGGCCCTTGATATCGT
>JAKAAL010000145.1 GCA_021802375.1 Bacillota bacterium
ATATTGCAACTGGTAGAAGTTGCCCCAGGCCCATGGATTAGCGATAACTCCGTGAAGGTTAGGCTTTTCCAGGTAAATCTGCTCGTTGTAGTTCAAGGGAATCATGTAACCGGACTTAATCACGGCGTTGCCCATATCCGCGGCCAGCTGAGCGGCGGTCTTGCTGCTGCCCGTGTTATTGAGTTCGGATTCCCACATACGCATCTGGGCTTCTAGCGTCGGCTCATGTTGATCAACGTAGACCTGAGCGTTTAGACCAAGCGAGCTCCCACCTGCGCCATTGGCGTACGATCCGACCCACTTCCAAAAAGCCACCCAGGCGGCGTGTTTGGCGGCATTGGTCTTGGCCGCTTTGTAGCTGGACTCAAACTGGGCCAAGGAGGCGGAAAGCGGGGTCGACCCAGGCGGGTTTAAGGCTGCTCGGTAGAGCGGTGGCTGCTTGGCCGTCCAGGCATTCAAGTAGGCGATATCCTTCTTGGCCGAAGCGATAATCGGCAGCCATTGCGAGTAGGACACGCCCATGTTGTTGTTGGTCGGGCTTCCCCAGAGCTTGACGTCGTGGGGATCATAGGCCGAAAAGTACCAATTGGTTCCCGCATATTGGCGAAATGCCTGTGAACCGATGGTGCCGGAGAAACCCTCTGAAATCCACTGGTTGGCTTGAATCGCCCACTGCAAGGTCTGGTTCCAGTTCATCACCTCAACCCCGACGACGTATCCTGGCTTCACGCCGGCGGTCAAGCCGCCCCAGTTCATCGCACCAAACTGGGTGGCGTTGGTCGGCTCAATCTTGAAGTTGAGGTTCAAGTTGCTCTTGAGTTCTTGCGCCAACGCCTCGCCCATCAAGACTGAAGTAGGGCTATTGGTCGTGGTCTGGGTGTAGATGTAGAGTTGGGGAATGCCCCTGCCGTTGGGATGGCCCGCCTTCGCTAGGAGTTTTCGCGCCAGCGCCACGTTGTAGCTGTACGGGTTGTGCTCCAACTTATAGGTAACAAACCCTGGGAATGAGTAGATATTAGTCACGCCCACCATGTTGTTGAGCACGGGGTTAGCAATGGGCTTGCGGTTAATCGCCAAGGCAATGGCCTCGCGCACGAGCTGATTGTTCAGCGCCGAAGGCATGGTCGAGTGGTCCCAGTTAAAGGCGTTAATCGTGGCCGTCGGCGCCTTGTGCACCTGACCTTTGAAGTGAGCCAAGGCATATTTGTAGTCGGAGGCGGTGCCGATCAAGGCGGCATCCAGCTTGTTAGCCAGGTAGTCTTCGACGGGCACGGTCGGGCCAGGAATCAAGTTGATCTGGCGCACGTTGCCCACGTTGTAGCCTGGACCACCGACGTAGTGGGGGTTTCGGGTCAAGACGAGCTCGCCATTAGGCACGAAGGAATGGACGACATAGGGCCCATCGCCAACAAAATACTGAGGCATGAACCAGTTGGAGGGATGTCGTTCGACGGCAGGCGGATAGAGCGGCATCGACGCCGACAGGGCTAAGAGGCCTTTGATGTTGG
Source organism: Bacillota bacterium (assembly GCA_021802375.1). The sequence goes on from JAKAAL010000145.1 coordinate 1,509, forward strand.
TCGCTCCGCTCAAGGTCACCTTCAACTCAAAGTTGTTGACCACCTTAATCCCGACCTTGTTGGCCGGAACCGCGCCTGCATGATAGGCATACCCGTTCAAAATGTTGTTGGTCACACCCGACCAGACGGCACCATTCGAGTCATTTGGTGCCAAAAGACGCATCCAGGCGTAATAGAAGTCTTGCGCGGTGACGGGATGGCCATTGGACCATTTGGCGTTATGCCGCAAATAGATGGTCCACACACGGCCTCCTTGAGATGAAACCGCCTTGCTTGCTATCTTCGGAACGATCTGGTTCTTGGTGTTGTACCCATACAGTCCCTCAAATAGCGTCCCCTGGTCCAGCAAAATATTGCCGCTCCAGTCAATGGTGTCTAGCGTCGCCAAGTTTCCGGCGGGATAGGGTACCGTCACCACGCTCGAGGCGGCATTGGCAATGGGCGTAAGCCCGGTCAACAAGCTGGCTCCGCACATTGCTGCGCTGGCCAAAGCGGCCGTTCCGACCGCCATCATCTTGCGGTTCATGTTCATCGTTCTCCTCCTTAGGGAGCTACACATGGTCTCACGCGTTAGAGCAAGACTCGAATCATTTATTTAAATTGAGTTGAGTGTAGTGCACAAACGTTTTTGTGCAATCCAGCTTGTCCATCTTGATTGCACGCAGTCCGCCTGCTGCCAATCGGCGAGGCATCCCCCCCTCACGGCATCGGTATCGTTTCCGTTCGGGTTGAGTCGTTAATTTCTCCACATGAAGCGAAAATTCCTGCTAATTCTGCCCATACTCCCAAATTCCTTGACGAGGCCTGCCCTCACCCTGATCATGGCGTTGGACAAGGCTTTTCACGGTTACCGCTCCGAAACCGATGCCTATTTAATGCGCGCCTTGAAAAAATTCCCGAGATTTCCTATGCGGGCAAGCGAAATGTAATCCCAGAACTACCCAGGCTGGGAGTAAGCCAAAGCCCCTCTTGCCCGACCTCGGCATCTGCGCCTTGCAACGCCAAAGGCATGGCCGACATCCCATGAAAGCAGAGCGACCAACGGCTCTTGGTTGGTCCGATCTGCTCCACAACGACCGACATATGCTGGTTACGGTACTCAACTCGCGCCTTTAGCACCGTCGTTCCCTCCAGATTGGGCACTCGCGTCTCCGCCGCTCGCCCCTCATCGAGCGAGAAAATATGAAGAGCTACGTCCTGGTCAAACGCATAGTCAGGCCGTTCCGAAATGCTCCCCATGGCCAAGATGGCATTGGGACGCACAAAAAGCGGCAGACTAAAGTAATCAAAACGGCCTTTCCGCCACCCTCCGCCGGATAAGACTTCACCATTAAGCAGGTGGGTCCACTGGCCCTCGGGCAAGTAAAAGTCGACCTCCCCCTCTTCCGAAAACACCGGTGCTACTAAAAGCGCATCTCCCAGCATGTATTGGCGATCCAAGCCATCTGAGCCGCGATCCTGCGGAAACTCAAAGTGCATCGCCCGCATCACCGGATGTCCCCACTGCTGGGCCTCGACGGCCTTTTGATACAGATAGGGCATGAGGCGATTTTTTAACTGAGCAAAGTAGCGGAGGACATCGACGGCCTCTTGGTCAAACAACCAAGGCACTCGATAGGAAGAATTGCCGTGTAAGCGGCTATGCGTCGATAACAGCCCAAATTGAATCCATCGCTTGTAAAGATCCGCAGTTGGGGTGCCCTCAAAGCCCCCAATGTCATGACTCCAAAATCCGAAGCCAGACAGGCCCAAGGACAAGCCTCCACGAAGGCTTTCGGCCATCGAAGCATAACTTGCATGGCAGTCTCCGCCCCAGTGCACAGGAAATTTCTGTCCTCCCACCGTTGCTGATCGGGCAAAAACCACCGCCTCCTGGGGACGCCCTTGCTGGAGCGCCTCAAACACGGCTTGGTTGTATAGGTAAGGATAATAGTTGTGCATCTTTGACGGATCTGACCCATCGGCATATTGCACGTCCAGGGGAATGCGCTCGCCAAAGTCCGTCTTGAAGGCGTCGACTCCCATGGCGATTAGGCCCTTCAGCTTGCTTTGAAACCAACGTTTAGCCTCGGGGTTGGTAAAGTCTATGATACCCATCCCCGGTTGCCATAAATCCCACTGCCAGACGCGACCATCTGGCCGTTTGAGAAGATAACCAAGATCGCGCGCCTCATCAAACAAGGCGGCACGCTGGCCGATATAGGGGTTAATCCAAACGGAAAGCTTCAAGCCTCTTGCGTGAAGCCGCTGCAACATACCCTCAGGGTCGGGATATGCCCGTTCGTCCCACGTAAAGTTGCACCATTCATATTCCTTCATCCAAAAGCAATCAAAGTGAAAGACGCTTAACGGAATTTGACGATCGGCCATCCCATCGATAAAGCTAACCGCCGTCTTCTCGTCGTAATCCGTCGTAAAAGACGTGGTCAGCCAAAGACCAAATGACCAGGCAGGAGGCAGCGCCGGCCTCCCGGTTAGGGCCGTATAGCGCTGTAAAATTTCTTTAGGCGAAGGGCCATTAATCACGTAGTATTCAAGAGCCTCAGCCTCTACGCTGAACTGCACGGCGGAGACCTTTTCCGATCCCACTTCAAATGACACGCGTTCGGGATGATTCACCAGCACTCCATAGCCACGACTGGTAAGGTAAAACGGAATATTCTTGTAGGACTGTTCTGTGTTCGTGCCGCCGTCTTCGTTCCAACTGTCCACCGTTTGGCCATTCTTCACAAAGGCGGTAAAGCGCTCGCCCAGACCGTAAACGGATTCGCCCACACCAAGTCCCAGTTGCTCCCTGAGAAAGCTCTGGCCGCCATCCTGAACAATGTATGCCATGGCTCCGGACGCGCTCTCGGTCAGGAATCGCTCACCGTCGAAGAAGCTCATGCGCCAAGGCTGTTCTTTCGATATGCGTGCGCTTAGACTCCCACTCTTCAACGCGATGCACGACGCATCGTCATCGATCGACGTGGCCACCGCATCATCTGCCATCGAAAATTCAGGACCCAGGGCATTCCCTCCCCTAAAATGCTCCACCCGAACGCGAATCACCCCCTCTATCGGAGAGCCCAGACGAATGGTGAATAGGGGGCCCCCTAGGGTAGCGCCGCGAGATTGGGATGGGTTGTGGCTGACATAGAGCGTGAGCCCACCATCCTCCACGCTTGCCTGATGAAGACGCCGAGGAGAATAAATGGTCATCCCATCGCGGGCAAGCCACTGGCCATTACTAAACTTCACCACTGTCACCTCAAATTGGATAATTGGCCAAAAGCTTAAACGCCGTTGACAACATAAATGCGCACCGTTTGACCTTGGTGCCAGGATTCGCACTCGTATTCGAGAAACTCGACACGATTCCTTCCCCACTGGACACATTTTATCGAAAGTTTTTCATTAAAACTTAGGTTTAATTTCCCCGCTGACGAGCGAAAATTTTGAAGGGGTTGCGACTTTAAGGTCGAACTCTATCTTTACGGGCGGATTCATGCAAGGCACCGTGCCGCACCTGGCACGCACCATAAGCTTCGTAGAACTTTGCATTCTCGGCCGAAAACGTTTCCGGTGTGATCTGAGAAGGGATATCTATGGCCACTATTAAAGAGATTGCCCTCCGTGCGGGAGTCTCGGTCGCAACCGTATCGCGAGCGCTCAATGATTACCCGGATGTTAGTGCGACCACTAGGGCGCGCATCTTGGAGTTGGCGGAAGAGCTCCGCTACTATCCCAATGCCTCCGCCCAACATCTGGTCACAAGCAAGACTTATACGGTAGGCGTGTTTTTTTCGCCCGCAGACGGAAGTGGCCTGCGCCATCCTTTCGTTGGCCATGTTCTTACCGTCTTTTCGGCGGAAATCGGGCGCCAAGGGTACGACCTGCTCTGGTTGACTAATCGCAAACGTCCGTTTGACCATCTGGCCATCATGGAACGCATTCAACATCGTTCTGTCGACGGACTCCTGCTCATCGGTCAGCCTGAGGGGCCCTTGGATGAAATTCTCGCAGCGGACATCCCCGTCGTGGCCATCGACTTCGTCGTCTCCGGCCATCGCGTCGGAAGCGTTACTTCGGACAATCGGAGGGCAATGCAAGACCTCGTTCAAACTCTTGCCCAAGCCGGCTATAGCCGCCTCGGATGTCTTCACGGTCCCCTCGCCATTCCGCCAGCGATGGAGCGGCTGCAGGGTTTTTACGCCGGCATGACCGCTAGTCGCTTGCCTATCCGTACAGAATGGGTAGCGTACGCCGATTTCACGGTCGCCGACGGCTATTCCGCGACCCGGGCCATGCTGGCACTTCCCAACCGTCCAGAGGTTATTCTTTGCGCTTCGGACATGACCGCGATCGGAGCCCTCGAAGCCATTCGCGAAGCGTCGCTACGCGTTCCCGAGGACATCGGCGTGGTGGGATTCGACGATGTCGAAGCGGCCACACAGGTGTTTCCCAAGTTGTCCACGATCCGCCAACCCAAAGAACAAATGGGCAAACTGGCGGCGGAGATTCTCTACTCGATGATGTTATCGCCTGCGCGAGATACCCCCCTTCACTATGTCTTGCCCACCGAATTGGTGCTAAGGGGAACGACTCGAACCCTTGTTTCGACCACGGCTGGCATCCGGCAGCCCGTCGACTCGCTTCCCCGCAAGGAGTCGGATACAATTTAGCTAGGACCAAAGGAGAGCGCAGGCTTGCGATATGCGGAGGTGGATAATTCGTGGATATTGTTAAAGTAACGCCTCGCGGTTATTGCTACGGGGTGGTGGACGCCATTACCTTAGCCAAACGCGTGGCTTCAGATCCTAACGTGCCCCGACCTATTTTCGTTTTAGGCCAAATCGTGCATAACCGTCATGTGGTCAACCAGTTGTCCGAACTAGGCATTGTCACCTTGGACGGGGCATCCCGACTCGATTTATTGGAACAGGTGCCCGTTGGATCAACCATCATCTTTACCGCCCATGGAGTCGCGCCAGCGGTGAAAGAACGCGCCCAGGCACGTGGCTTAAACGTCTACGACGCCACCTGTCCCGATGTGACCCGAACCCATGAGCTCATCCAGCAAAAGATTGCCCAAGGACGTTTTATATTATATATCGGCACGCCAGGACATCCTGAGCCTGAGGGAGCTACCGGCGAGGCACCATCGAACCGCATTGCCCTCATTGCCTCGCGCGAAGACGCGATGTCGGTCGAAGTGCCAACGGGCATGACTGTGGCCGTCATGACCCAGACGACTCTCAGCCAATGGGACACCCAGGCCATCATCGCGGCCATCCAATCCCGATTTCCCGATGCAGAGATTTTTAATGAAATCTGCATGGCTACCCAATCACGGCAAGAAGCGGCCGTCAACGCTGCCCAAGATGTGGATTTGGTTGTCGTCGTGGGCGACCGGCGAAGCAATAATTCCAACCGCCTGGTCGAAGTCTCTGAACTCATTGGAAAAACCCGAGCCATCCGTGTCGAAAGCGCTGAAGATCTGAAACCAGAGTGGTTTGTGAACGTAAAACGGGTGGCGATTACCTCAGGCTCGTCAACGCCCACCGAAATTACCCGCAGTGTGATCCAACAAATTAGTCAGTGGGCTTCGGTGCATTCGTCTACCATCGCCTCTTCCTCGTGACGTTCGCGATATGCGATGGCGAAGGCGTCGTCACCCTCCATGGTTCTAGTGACCAGCTCACCGCCAGAGAGTCGGCGAAAGTTGCCTTGTTTTAGGGTCGACCGGGGAGCCTTCAGAGCTCAGCAAAGGGCGGTCCAGATTTTATGATTGATCGCTCTCCTTGGGGCGATTTCGACGCCTACGGCCCTCTGCTTGACGTCCAGGGAATGATGCAGCCGGTGTTCCGACAGGCTTTTGGGGTCCCAGCAGAGGGCATTGGTGAGCTATGGCGGCGTAAATATCACGAATACACTTTGATGCGTACGGTCATCGATCGATACGTAGATTATTGGCAAGTGGCAACCGATGCGCTCGTCTACGCTGCTCGCCATCATGGACACGAGCTGTCGGCAGATGACTGCACCGCCATCCTGGCGCACTATTATCACGTCCGTTCATTCGGGGACACAAAGCACGGGTTGACGCTGCTGAGCGCCTATAAAAAGGCGCTGGTATCGAACGGAAATGCCTCCATGATTTCGTCGATGCTTCAGGTCGCCGAGCTCAACGACGCCTTTGATGGCCTCGTGAGTTCCGACCAAGCGGGGACGTTTAAGCCGCATGCGCGGATGTATGCTCTAGGGTTGGAGAGGCTCAAGGTGCCAGTCGAACATGCCGTCTTTGTGTCGTCCAATTCATGGGACGTCATCGGTGCGCAGGAATTGGGTCTAAAGGGTATATGGCTTAGGCGAACAGCGGGGCTCTGGGAAGAATTAGGCGCCGCGCCGAACGATGTGATCGGCGGTCTCGACAAGCTGTCTCCTCTATTGGCAACCATCACCTAAGCGATTTCGCCCCCCGGACCATGCGTTGTACGGAGGCTAGGCATCACGGGGCGGGAACCACTTAGTGGTTATTATGGGGAACGAAGGCAATCCTCGGTTCACTTGCCCTTTCCTTTTAGGCGCTGCATCGGCAGTCCATACGCTTAGTTGATATGCGCTTGCCGCTTAGGGTGTTGCTAAAAGAAGGGAAGACACAAAAACCCGCCTCGAGGAACTCGAAGCGGGGGTCGAGCAAAGGCTTGTCGGCATGGCCTGGGCCTCCCAAGGGCCTGCGCCCTCAGTACCACCAGCGTAGGCAAGGGGGACTACCGTGTTCGGAATGGGAACGGGTCGATCCTCACCGCGCGACACACCG
>JAKAAL010000146.1 GCA_021802375.1 Bacillota bacterium
CGTCAGCGATAATTTTACAGAAACCGCCTATCGTACAGCGGGTCCCACCACACTCTCGCTCTGCTACGCACAGAGCATTGGCTAAGGCGCACTTCCGCCCATTGATGCCGTGTGTTCTAGGACGGTGTCCATTTATTCGAGCAGGATTAGCGCCAACCCGAACATCTAGGGTTTTTTTCATAAACAAGTGAATATACGGTAGTTGTTCCCGTTGTGGATTGAACTTGTGGACACCTGAGCCTTTGCCCGTTTTTGGGGATCGTCGGTAATCTTGCGGCGTCCGACGCGCTGGCCTTCCTGCTGGGCGTGGTCCATCCCCCTTCACGTGGGCGCAAACCATGGCGATCCCGAAGGGGACTCGGACGGTGGCCACGAGTCCGTCCCAGCCTCCTTGCAGGATGGTGCCAAGGCGTGGCAGATTCGTGCGACCCGGAGTGCTGAACCTAACGATCTCACCGACGCCATCTTTCGCCGAAGTAGGCGAAGCCTCGTGTCCAGCGACCGCCAGCGGTCGCCCGAAGCTCTGCTGGACGCGTACAACCCGCAGGGCATCCACAAACCAGATCACGCGGTGGTGAAAGGCCGTCTGCAAGTCGCCCCCTGTATCTCAAAGACCCCAAGAAAATTGCAGCGTATGTCGCGCGTTCCTCCCGTGGCGATGCATGGAAGCCGTGATGCGGCAACGGCAACAGGAGTTGGGGATGACCTTACCGTATCCCAATGGGGCCTTGCAGCCCGCCCCCACGATCAAGCGCCTCCGCGAACGACTCTGGCCCATGCAGGTGATCCAGTGGCGAGACGAGGCGGGTTGGCTAGGACGGAGTGGTAGCGAACGGACCCTGGTCCAACGTCAGGCCCTCCTCTTGCTTAATATGGATTCTCGGCGCTTTATTCAAGTTCCCTCCAGGTAAACCAGGACGCTCCCCATATTCTGGCGCGAATCTAGGGGTGCGAAATATGGGATAAATGGGGCCATCATTTCAGGAGCTCGAGGTTGACGTTGAGAAGATGGCGAGTTGCGTCCATAACATGCGGGCATGGACCATCCATTGCTCCGATTCGGCGCGGGCGGTGCGACTCCTGCACAGAACAATCTTCGGATGGAGCGACCTGTGCTGAATCTCCGGCATCAACCTTGTTCCACGGTGTCGGTTGCCCGCTGACCAGAGGGATAAGGTGCCTTAATGGGAGCCGCACCTGCCTTACCGCTTTAGTTTCTACGCCTCCTTGCGATAGCCGTTAGCCGTAGTGCCGGTTGCCTTGCGGAACACTTTGGAGAACCGATGGGGATCTTGGGATCCACATTCCTTCGCCACCTGTTGAATGGGGGAGGAGTCTTCGAGAATGGCAGAACGATGAAAGCATGTCGAATGCGGATCATTGTGACGTGGTCGCCAATGGCCGTTACCTTGGGGCGCTTAAAGAGGCGACAAATATACGATGGATGCATGTTCAACTCAGCCGCGATTTGACGACCTGGAATGTCTGTTGGTAGCGTGCCTCCACAAGATGCCGAATATCTTCCACGATGGACGAAGTGCTCGCCGACTGGTGTTCGAGACCTTGCAAACGAGGACCCTAACCATCGGTGAAACGGGGAGCCCTGTTTAACCGCTATCTAGGCACTTTAGTCAGGAACTGTAACTTCCGTTCTTGGCCGACCGCATCCGGCACGCAGCCTGCGCCATGGCCGGGGTGCGAATCGAACGCTCCGAATCCCTCGGGTGCGTCGGCCTGCGGGGCAGAGAGTGAATGCTGAAGACCTGTATCTTGGCAGGTTGATTCAGTATTTTCCTGGCATTACAGGAAATGCTACGAGAGGCGTAATCGTCCGCTAGGAGATGGAGGAGTGTGTTTGCTACAGGATCTCTTACAACATGCGCAGGACACCCTGGATGAAATCGATGCCTGGCTAGTTATCTTGGCGAACACGCTCGCGCAAGACGCCTTAAATCGCGGGGATCTAAATAGTCTGCGATCATTGATCACTACCTGGCAGACGGGCGCTCCCGATCTGGTTTTGCAGTTCTTTGGAGATCATGCGGTCTGGTATGTCGAGGGTATCGTCGATATGGATCGACTAACCACCATCTTGACGGCAGGTTCCCTCCCTAAAAAGGTGGCCACCAGTGGCGTCGCTCGTCCGACCAGCGTGTGGCAAGAGGTCGTCCAAGGCCTGTGGACCGGGCACGTGGTGGTGCTGACCCTTCATCAACCGGGGGCCATGTTGCTCAACCTTGCCAAGCCACCCCAACGCGATATTGGTGAACCGCACACGGAGCAAAGCGTACGAGGTCCTCAAGAAGCGTTTGTGGAACCTGCAGGCACGAAACTGGCGCAACTTCGCCACCGTCTCCCCAGTCCTAATCTGGAGGTGACCACGTTCACCGTGGGCCGCCGATTTCCGGTTCGTTGTGATCTGATCTACTGTCGGGGCATCGCCTCAGAGGCGGTGGTGCATACCATGCAAGCACGCATTCAGCAACTTGATGTGGACACCATCACCAATGTGACCCGTCTTGGCAGTTTTATCCGCGACCAACCGTGGTCGCTGTTCCCGACCGTTCGCTACAGCGAACGCGTCGACTGGGTGGCACTCCAGCTAGAAAGTGGCAAGGTCGCCGTGTCGGTCGCTGGCGATCCCTTCGTGTTGACGGCCCCCGCCAGTCTGATGGACTTCTATCGCACCAGTGAAGATTACTCTGCGGCGTGGTACGACACCTCATTCATGCGGATCATTCGCATTGTAGCCTGGGCGTTCGGGGTCATGCTTCCGGGGTGGTACATTGCCTTGACGGAAGTCAATCCCGACCTCATTTCGCCGACTCTCTTCGACATCGTCTCGGGCAGTCATACCGGTCTGCCATTCACCCCCATCGTCGAAGTGGTGGTGATGATTTTGGTCATTGAGATCCTGCGCGAGGCCGCCGTGCGACTTCCGACGGTCTTGGCTACGACCATTGGCACCGTGGGGGCGATCGTCGTCGGCACCGCGGTGGTCAAAGCGGGATTTGTCAGCCCGCAAATCATCGTGCTCATGACCTTTACGGCACTAAGTTTGTTTAGTGTTCCCACCTATGAACTGTTGGCAAGTTGGCGTTTTACCAGTTGGGCGGTGTTGCTTTCCGCCTTTGTATTAGGAATCTATGGGATCGCACTCGTGACCCTGGCGTTATCCATCGAGCTCGTCGCCCTGACGTCCTTCGGCACGCCATATCTGATGCCATGGAGTCCCTGGCGTCCTAAAGATTGGTTGGACACCTTGTGGCGAGTCCCCTGGCGGAGTTTGCGTCGCCGCTCTACGGCGGGGCGGGAAGCGGACCTGCAGTGGCAGGAAGAGATCTGAGCGATGCGTTGGAAAAAGCTGTTAGAATGGGTCCTTTGCATTAGCCTAAGCCTTCTTTCGCTCACCGGATGTTGGGATCAACATCCGGTCGAAGACCGCGCGGCAGTCGCCGCGATTGGCGTGGATCCAGGACCTAGTGCTTCCAACTACCGCTTCACGGTCGTTTTTCCCAATGTCACAACGACTCCCAGCAGTCTAGCCTCTTCTGTCGCCAGCCAACAATTTTATACCGTATCCGTCACCGCCCCCAATCTTTTGGCGGCTTTGGCCCAGGTCCAGCGGCGGGAAAGTCGTTCCCTCTACCTCGGTCAGACGCGGATCGTGTGCCTATCTTCCAAACTGCCCATCGCGGTGTGGCGAAACACGTTGAACCTGATGGCCGACTCCGGCCGCTTTGTGCTAACCACATGGCTCGTCGCATCCCCGCAAGCCGCGCGGGTCGTCACCTTGGCACCGCCCGTCGAGGTGGTGCCGGAAGTGGGCTTATATAATGCGCTAATCTGCCGATGCCAGGCCATTCGATGGCCGGGCAGGAGTTGGCGAGTCTGGACAAACATGGAGACCGAAGGGATTTCTCCCACGCTAGTGGACGTCATCGTTCGCCACCATCGATTTATTCTCACGCATCTTGTGGTGATGGGGTCTCAGCATGTGCAGACGTGGTCTCCAGCGGCCAGTCTGGGATGGGCATACCTGGAAGGCCGTGTCCTCCGCGCCACTTCCCGGATCACTCTGCAGCATACCCCGATGGTCGTCGGACTGATTCGCGGTGGCAGCCATCTGGGCTTTGAGCTTAATCGGGCGGGGCATATCACCGTCCATGCTGCGCTGCGCTACACCGGAGTCCTCCTTGGCGATCCCGGCGGTTCAGATACCTTGGCGCGGGATCGCCTCGTGGAGCACGCGATGGCGTCCACCATCCGAGCCCAAGTTGCCGCTGCCTGGAACATGGCACAACGTTCAGGCACCGATCCCATGGGGTGGCATCGGGACGCGGCCTGGTCCAACGCCCGCATCGCCAAGCAAGTCGGGCATTGGGCGAACTGGACGCTTAAGAGTCGTGTGACGTTTCGGCTGCGAGAGGAGGGCGTACTGCGCTGAACGCTCCTCGATTGAATACCTGGTCCCTACTCTGGATCGTGTCCGCAAGCATCTTGCCGGGAAGCTTCTTCTTTTGGCCCTTGCACGTCGTGCAGGCGGCCGGGCAAAATGCGAATCTCGTGTTGATTGTGGCCTTAGTGTGGGGAGTGTTGCTGGCAATTCTAAGTGGCCCGATGCCTCGCACGCAGTGGATGAATCGCGTGATAACCGGGTGCGATTTAGCATCGCTTATGGCGGTGATGGCCGTCGACGTGGTCTTAATGAACCAATTAAGCAGTATGTTGCAAACCTTCTTTTATTTCGATACGCCGCGTGCTGCCTTGCTCGTGCCATTACTGGGAGTGGTCGGGTTGGGCGTGCTTCGATCCCCGCAGACTGTTTGGCGCCTTACCGGCCTCTGGATGCCCGTGTTATTTCTCTCTTCGACGGTCATCGGGAGCCTGGCGCTCGTCAACGTCTATCATGTTCGCCAGTTATTGCCTAACAGCGTGATTGCCCTGCATCCCCTCGTGCGGGGGCTGGCAATGTTGGCGTATTTGGCGATTCCTTTGGGAATGACGCTCCGCCGCGTTCTGCCGCGCATGGCCAAGCACCCAGGCGTTCGCGCTCGGACGGTCGCCGTACTGGGCCCCTGGCTCTTTTTGGCTATCTTTTACCTGGTGGTCGTCGGTTCCCTTGGTCCGGAAGCTATGACCCAACTCCGCTGGCCGGTCGTGTTTGCGTTGGATCATGTAACCTTAGACAGCACGTTCTTTCTCTCCCGCATCGGAATGGTCGTGGTGTTTAGCTGGACAGTGGGTGTAGCCATCGGTCTCATGGTGCATCTTCGCCTGCTACTGACCGTACCGCCCTGTTCCTCGCTGCTTCCTCAACGACACTGGCTGATCCTGGGCATCTTGGTTCTTTGGGGAGGGTTAGCGCTGGCCATTCCTTCACCGGACCAATCCAGCCGCCTCTTGCTTCATTGGTTCAACCCCGCCATTGGGGTCTATCTTATCGTAGAGCTCCTAGGAATGCTCAGTCTGGCATATTACACCCGTCATCGACGAAAACCTCCATGATCTTCCTCGCCGTTCCTTGAAGGAGTCGAAGGGTTTTCCCCTCGAAGACGGCCGTGAGAACCTCGTGAGGCAGGACGGCGGCGTCTGTCGCCAGTGGGATCATGCTGACCCGCTCTGCATTTGTGCGGCTACGGGTAAATTGGCGACGAAACACGGGTGCCAGAGCCTACTTTTTCCCATAGCACCAGCGAGGGTCTAGCCAGTATGTCCGGGAAGTAACCGTCCCAGAGGCAATATATCCAGGCGACTGGATCTGTGAGCCAGTCCAGCCGCCTCGGAGTCTTATCGAGCAACCGCCGTCGTGGGACGGAGGAGGTTCCACACGGTGAGACCTCCATCCAAGTTATAGACGGACTCCCGACCCATTTGCTATAAGATGCGGCTGGCCAGATAACTTCGATGTCCGCTTCGGCGGCGTACGCCGAGGCCTAGTACCACCATATCGGTATGGAAGCTGTCGCCTGAAGCAAGTTGGACAATAGGATAGCCCACAACCCCGGATATACCCGCAAGGGTACTTTCCAAGCGCAGCTGGATCTCCATGTCTACCATGTGTTTTTCGAGATATTGTGCCATATCCGCATCAAATGGGGGCAGGATGTGGCTTTGACGCTCCACGACCGTGACACCTCGGGCACGCAGAACTTCGGCCATCTCTAGGCCGATGAATCCTGCTCCTACGACCGTTGCATGCCGACCCAATCCACTATCCAAGTACTGGTGCATGCGCACGGCATCGGGCACGGTCCGAAGGCTGAATACGTCACTCCGGTCCATTCCGGGAATCTTAGGGACCATCGTGGTAGCCCCAGGGGCTAAAATGAGGCGATCAAACGTTGCCTGGTATTTGGCGTCATCGTGCACCACTTCAAGGAACCCCGAGCGAAGGTCGATGCCATTCACCTCGGAACGGACGTGGACTTTGATCCGAAAGCAGTCCCAAAGGCTTTCTGGGGTTTCCAAGAGCAAGTCGTGGGGATGCCTTATGATGCCTCCAATATAGTAGGGCAAGCCGCAGTTGGCGTAGGACACATAAGGCCCTTTTTCATAGATGGTAATCTCGGCCTCTTCATTGAGCCGTCTCGCTCGCGTGGCTGCGCTGGCACCTCCAGCCACTCCCCCGATGATGGCACTCTTCATGAGCTGATCCGCCTTCAAGCTTTGAATGACTCTAACACACCCGTACGGGTACGGAGAATGAAGGGCCGAATGACCGACCTTTTTCGGGTCCTTGGTCCAGCACACTGTACAAGGTGGATGGGTCTACACAATTTGCAGACGGCACCAACTTGCCTCCGCCTTCGGCCAAGGTCGAGGTCGGTCTGAAGCTCTATTTTTCAAGCGCCACGCTTATCGGGAAAGAACAAGAGGGAATTGCTCATAGACGGCGAAATGAATCGAGCATGGAGGTGAGGCATGGATCTGACCCTCACAGTGTTAGGAGACTTTGTGGCCCGTGCGGGTGCTGAATTGCCTCCTCGTGTTCGCGAGGACTGGGAGGTCGTCTACTTTCCAACTGCGACGAGCACGCACTATCAAACCACAAGTGGGACATGGGTTCTTACCAGACCTTCCTTGGTGCTGACTCCGCCGGGTGAGCAGCATTCATATGCCTTTGACTGCCGACAGGCGACTCGTCACCTGTTTGCGCACTTCCACTGGCATCCCGAAGCTGCAGTACTTGGAGTGGCCATGCCCTCCGTCGTCCCGGCTTCGCAAATCGCCATCAGTGGCCCAGCGTTTCAGCAAGCCATGCATTTGGCCTCAAGTCATGAACCCCTTTGGCGGGAACGGGCCACCGTATGGATCTCGGCCCTCGTCTTGGAGCTGGTTGGACAAAGTGCTACAGAGCCGGACGAGCGGCGTGATCGCCTGCCCCAGGGAGTCGCGCATGCGCTCGCCTTCATCGATGAGCACCTCCATGAGCCAATCAGGGTGAGTGATGTGGCCCATAGCGTGGGCTGGTCTCGAGAATATCTGTCGCGGATGTTTTTAGTTTGGGTGGGAAAGTCGCCGACTCAGGCCATCCTTGAGGCTCGGGTGGATCGAGCCTGTGTCCTCCTGCAAGGCACCCAACACAGCATTCGCGAGATAGCTCATGCGGTCGGATTTCAGGACGAGTATTATTTCTCGAGGATATTTCCCAAGGTCAAAGGCATGACACCCTCCGCCTATCGACGTACCTACTCCGGCGACCTTCACGTCAGTCAGACGGAGCCTCAAGACTACTCGCTCAGCTCATATCCCTTAAATCGTTATTTCGTCTTTCCTCTGTAATCTTCTTGATCCCGGGCTCGTGGCGGCCGCGACCAAGATGCCCCATTTCCGTCGGGCATCTTACCCCGTATGTCACCAAAATCCATCGCATCTTAAACCCGTCTATTCAATATCCTGTGCCATCGTGCGACAATCCCAACAAATGCCGCAGGTGGTGGTGGGAATGCGGGTGACCATGGAGGGAATTCCGTGAATCCAGGTGAATTAACTAGCGCTCAGTTAGACCAGTTTCAAGACCAAGGGTATCTTATTTTGCCCGCTGTCTTTGACGCGCAAGAGATCGCGAAAATGCGTACCGAGGCCCATGCCATCTTAAATCTCATCCATAACTTACGGGCATGGACCATCCATGGCCCCGATTCGACGCGGGCGGTGCGACCCCTACACAGAACAATCTTCGGATGGAGCGACCTGTGCTGAA
>JAKAAL010000147.1 GCA_021802375.1 Bacillota bacterium
ATGCCCCGTTTTTCAGAGCTTTCCGAGGTTCGTTCAATATCACTCCGGGTTCTTTCTTCCGCAACAAATTGACGGACCTGGTCTTGGCTGGTCTAACCCACACCGCCATAGGCCCGATCAAATTGTCCGCGTACCAGATCCATGATTTTGATGACGGTCTCGTTGGTCGGTTGGGTTAAATCGGGGTTCAAGGTGGGGGTTTGGGGTTCGGCTAATTGGTCTCCAATTTGTTCTCGGTTTTCTCGCCAATATTGGAGGACTTGATCGAGCAAACTTGCCATCTGATCGGCGGGCACATAGGTTCCCCCGGTGATAATTTCTCCGGCTGCGGTTAAAATTGCAGTGGTAGGCCAGCCCCCCATGTTATAGCGGAGGTTGATGTCGGGACGCTGATCATTGTCCACCCGAATTGCGATAAAATCTTCATTGATGCGGCGAATCACGTCGGGCTGGCTATAGGTGGTCTCGTCCATGACGTGGCACCAATGGCACCAGACAGCGGAAATTGAGAGAAGAATCGGCTTTTGCTCACTGCTAGCTCGCATAAAGGCTTCATTGCCCCACTCATGCCAATGAATCTCATGAGCACGATTGGGACGTGGGCTAAAGCGAAAAATGGGTTCTGACATGCGGTCCATCCTTTCTCGGTGACACGTCGACATTGGTTCTTACCTAATATAACAAATCTTTACCGAGGACGTACGAGACTATCCCCGGAAAACTGGGAGGGACTTATGGCGAAATGGTTGGTGGGTACCGGGCTTTCGAGTCCAATTGGGCAAGCTCTGTTGACCACGATGGGGCCAGAGTGGCGGACTTTAGGGTTGTCACGCCACCCTGAAATTCAATCAGCTAAGGAGAGTTGGATTCGGGCCGATCTGGCAAATCCTCGGGATCCCTGGGACACCATCTTGCCCGAGATTCTGGCTGAACGGAAGATTACCCGCGTCGCCGGAGTGGTGCATCTGGCGGGAGTGGTGTTTGCGGATCGGATCGAAGGCACTACCCAAGACGAGTGGCAACAGACCATCGCCGTCGACTTGCGGGCCGCCTTTCGGTTGCTCCAAGTTTTAAAGCCGTGGCTTAATGTCTCGTCCAGCGTCGTGTTAGTGTCCAGCGTCGACGCCTTTATGCAAGCGCGGGATGGCCCGGCGGTGGCCTATGGTGCTGCTAAAGCCGGCCTCGTGGGGCTCTGTCGCCAGCTAGCGGCCGAATGGGGCCCCGCCGGAGTCCGTGTCAATGTGGTGGCTCCGGGGGCCTTGACGAGCGGTATGGGCCCCGAGGGAGCGGTGTCGGCCCGTATCGTGGACCGGACCGCCCTGAGGAGGCTCGGAACCCCTCTAGAGATTGCCCGAGTGATAGCTTTTCTGCTGGGCCCGGAATCTTCTTTCGTCACGGGAGCCGTGCTACGGGTCGACGGAGGCTTAAACCTCGACTATTAGCTAGAAGGGATGGATTCCTTCCGGGGACCCCATAGATCGATGTCCGTCCCTTCTCGTCGTGGGTGGCTTAATTCCGGATGTCTACCACGGCCCCTTCTTCGGCCAGATGGTGGTAGGCACTTTGTAACCAGTCGGCAAAGTTGTAGGTTCCGTGGTCACTCCAGACTATGGCCCACCGTGTTGGCTGGGGGAGTGCTTTTTGGATCGCCCCGATTTCCTGGCGGATGTCCGCGATCCCCCGATTCCGATAGAGAATGGTAAACTCATCACCACCGACGCGGCCCAACATGGCATCGGGATCCTTGAGTCGGTGGATGATGTGGGCCACTTCCTGCAAGATCCGATCCCCGGCCCCATAGCCCTGGTCGCTATTGATTTGAGAAAAGCCGTCGAGGTCCAAAAGCACGAGTGCCATCGAAGAGGAACGGCCTTCGGCAATCTTCGTCGATTCGCTATGAAAGCACCGTTGGATGCTGTAACGGTTGGCGATGCGGGTTAAGGGATCGACGATGAGGGACTGGCTATCCTGGTCTCGCAACTGAATGACCTCATACGACACGCCTACGTAACCCAAAAATCCCTCAATCAGGTGTAACCGGGGCGCCGTGAAATAGCGGCGTGACTGACTATGGATTCCGACCAATGTTTCGGTGGCTTGACCGTGCAACGTTAAAGGGAATACCGCTAGGGACTCAATACCGTGAGCACGTAGCCGGGGGTCTACCTGGATCCCCTCTTGGACCCCTAATGTGCCTGGTCGGGGGTCTGTTTCTTGGAACATTTGCTGCAAGAGTCCTTCATAAGTTCGCACTGTGCCAAATGCGTGGAGGGAGGGGAGCCGAGCCGGATCCTCGATGATAAATCCGCCTGCGGCGCCCATGCCCTGCACCAAAATATCTCCTGTGCGCTGCCACAACTGATCCAGGTCCGGGACCAGAGGGAGTTCACGACTGGCTCGCATCAGCACGTCGACTTGCTTTTGCTGATCCTGCAAGAGGGTCATAAGTCGCCGATCGTAAAGTGCACTGGCCGCTGCATGGGCAAACGAGGTGAGGTCGGAGATGAGCGAGGAGAGCACGGACGTCGGAGCTTTTTGAAAGATGGAGAGCACTCCCAGCGTTTCGTCGTGACTACTAAGCGGGATTCCCACGACGTAGCGGAGTTCACGGGTGCGTGCCCACCTCGAGAGCGCAGAGACCGCGTCCGACTCTAATGGAACCTCCAGGGTTTTGGAGGACGGGCTTCGTGTATAAAAAACTTGGCTAAATAGGTTTAGTTCCGGGTCAGACTCAGGTTTTAGGGGCACGCTCAGGCCTTCTATTTCGTCTACAAAATCGCCTGTAGCGGCTCGATGGCGGAATTCCTCGCCGTTTGGTTCGGATACCACCACCAACACGGCGTTAGTCATTCTAATGGTGGCACGGGCCACGCTTTCTAGAATTTCCTGCTCGGTGGTGCAAGTGGAAACGTCATAGAGTGCCGCGGCGAGTTCTTCTTGCCGACTTTGCGCGGCTTGGGTTTCTTTTAAGCTAAAGGACTTTTCCAACAAGGTTGTGGCTAAGGAGGCCAAGGCCTGAAGCCGTCGCACTCTGCCCAGGGTAAATCCTCCGATTTCGCTGTGGTAAACCTTTAAAAGCCCCAGCACGCGGCTACCCACGACCAGAGGGAAACCGGCTGCCGCTTTAATCCCGGACGCCAACATATCGTCGAGCCAGGGAACCAACGTAGGTTCGAGCACGATGTCTGGCACCACGATTTGGCGCCCTGTCTGCAAAATTTGGCCCACGGGTCCGCGACCGTCAATGGTCTCGGGGTCAAAAAGGTCCTGCTGGGGAATATCAAAGGCGCTACCATCGGCTTGGATGCAGTGTAGCTGGCCCGTCGCGCCATCCAAGAGTCCAATCCAGCCTTCATGCCCCTCGGAGACCGCTAAGGCGCCTTGCACCACTTTGGCTACCAGACGCTCGATATCTTTTGTGTCGGCTAAGGTCGCGATGGCCTCATAGAGCGGTTCCCCTAGTGGCTCGATCAGTTCGGGCATGGAATTTTCTGGGGTCGAAAAGCCAATCGCGAGCACCAGCAGATGCGCCAATCCCTCAGCGAGTTTTACCATGTCGGGGCGCACCCGGTGTGGGGCATAAAATCCGATATGCATGATGCCCCAGCACTCGTGATTGTCACAAATAGGGACGGCAATCCCGGACTCTAAGCCCAGGTGTTGAGACCATGGCGTCCTCTGATCTGCCAAGGTTTGATGGATGTAGGGACTGCGATCGATGAGAGGCCGTAAGGCGATTTGTTCCGGATCGATATGGATTTGTTGAATCGGGGGTCGCTGGGACTTTGGCAAAGTGGTTTCATAGAGCTCAAGCCAGGCCTCGTTGCGGCGGAATAAGCTTACCTCATCGGCCCCCAAAAGGCGCATGGCGAGCCGCACCACATGGGTGTTACGACCTTCGCCTTGCGCCATGCCTTGAACCATCCGCTGGGCAGTGTTGAGCAGCGCCTGCAAGTGCTGGCTCTGGTCCGCTGCAGGCTCGATGGACCGATTGAAGTAATCGGTATGGCTGATCGAAGCCAAGTCGAATCGGGGGCGTCCTAAGAGGTAGCCTTGCCCATAATCGACCCCAATTTCTTGCAAGGTAAAGAGCTCACTCGGGGTTTCGATCCCCTCGGCAATAATTTCGATGGCGGCGGTCTTATTGGCAAACCGGACCGTGCTTTCGACTAACGCGAGTTTAATGCTGTTACGGTCCACATCGCGAATCAAGGAGAGGTCGATCTTAGCAAAGTCGGGCTTCAGTTCGACCAACCGATTGAGACCCGAATAGCCGGCACCGAGATCGTCGAGCGCAATTTTTACGCCGAGATCGCGAAAGGGCTGGAGGAGCGTGGCCAAATGGGCATCACCGGCATCTAAGGTTTCCCGTTCCGAGATCTCCAGCACAATTTGAGGGGGTTTTAAGTGGGGATGATGACTAATGAGGTGCAAGAGGTATCCCGGATCAGCGATGGAGCGCGGCACCACATTGATAAAGAGATAGGTGTCGGGAGTCCAGCCGATCTCTTCGACCGCAGCCAGCATGGCGGTGTACGCGACGCGGTCTAAGGCGGCGAGTTGGTGGTGGCGATCGGCCGAGGCGATCAAAGCCAGGATGGGCACCGGCGCCCCATCCCCGTCAATGGGGCGACTAAGCGCCTCATAGGCATGAACCGTCCCATTTTGTAACGAGACAATGGGTTGGAAGACGGCCTGAATGCGCCCTCCGCGTTTCCACTGACTCCACAATTTTGTGAGGTTTAGTGGGTGTTCTGTCAGTTCCATAGTCGGCCCCCTACATGATTCGACAGATTATTAAGGAGATCTTCGATGCTTTTACAAGAACTCCTTCATTTGGCACCCAAAATTTTTCCACACTGAAGTAAGGGGCTAATTGACGGTAGAATTTACGAGAATTTGCCTTTTTCTTTCCGCTATCGTAAAATATCCCTACGAATTTCTGATAACGACTCGATGAAGACGAATAAATAGGACGACCACAAATAGAGAGCCAGTGTATGGGTGCAAGCTGGTTGCGGGGTTCCTATTTCTCACCGTGTGAGGGTCGGCGGACGGAGCGCGCTTACGCTACGGTTGAGGCGAGCGGCAGACAGTCGCTAATTGGGGTGGTACCGCGGGTGAACAACTCGTCCCTAGGGTTTTTGAGGGGCGTTTTTTATTTGGAGGGGATGAGCGATGCAAACCACTGATATCACGCGACCGAACGGATCCAGTGACCGGTATGATGTACGAGCGGTCGAACAGCACTGGCAACAGCGCTGGGCTCTGGAAGGAATATATCACGCGGAAATCAGCGACAAGCCAAAATACTACTGCCTGGAACAGTTTCCTTATCCCTCTGGCCATTTGCATATGGGGCATGTCCGCGTCTTTACCCTAGGCGATGTCGTGGCCCGCTATCGGCGTATGCGCGGGTATTCGGTGATGCATCCCATGGGATGGGACGCTTTTGGGATGCCCGCGGAAAATGCGGCGATTAAGAGTGGCATTCCGCCGCGCGTATCGACTTTGGCAAACATTGAATACATGAAAAAGCAAATGCAGGATATGGGACTCTCTTTTGATTGGCGCCGTGAGGTAACCACCTCCGAGCCGGATTATTATCGATTCACCCAAGAACTGTTTTTGCTGTTCCACTCCCGGGGGTTGGCATACCGACGCGATGGGGCCGTCAATTGGTGCCCCTCCTGTGAAACCGTGTTGGCCAATGAGCAAGTGGAAGAGGGCCAATGTTGGCGCTGCGACAGCGTGGTGACCAAGCGTGACCTCACCCAATGGTACTTTCGCATCACGGATTACGCGGACCGTCTACTCGACGACTTAAAAGACCTGAACTGGCCCAATGAGATTAAGGCGCAGCAGACGCATTGGATTGGGCGCAGTGAAGGGGCCGAGATTGTGTTTCCGGTGCCGGATCACAACGCGGCGATTCGAGTCTTTACCACACGGCCCGACACGTTGTATGGGGCTACTTATGTTGTTTTGGCCCCGGAGCACCCGTTGGTGGAATCCCTCATCGTGGGTCAGACCAGCCAAGACCAGGTCCGTCAATTTGTTGCGGAAGAAAGAACCCGGAGTGATATTGAACGAACCTCGGAAAGCTCTGAAAAACGGGGCATGTTTACCGGAGCGTACGCCAGTCATCCGTTGACCGGAGCGCCGGTCCCGATCTGGGTGGCTAACTATGTGTTGGTGGATTATGGGACGGGGGCGGTGATGGGGGTGCCGGCCCATGACCAGCGCGACTTCATGTATGCCACTAAATATGGACTTCCCATCCGCCCCGTGATTCGACCCGAAGGGGTTAGTGCCCCGGGCGACCAAGCCTACACCGGGCCCGGGCTCCTGATCCACTCCGAGGCATTTGACGGCATGCCGAATGGGGAGGCCAAGCGGGCCATTGCCGACGCGTTAGAGTCTAAGGGTCTCGGGGCTAGGAAAGTCACCTATCGGATGCGCGACTGGCTCATCTCGCGCCAACGTTATTGGGGAGCACCGATCCCCATTGTGTACTGCGACACCTGTGGGGTGGTACCGGTTCCCCGCGGTGAGCTTCCGGTGCTCTTGCCCGAGAACGTGCAATTTACCGGGTCTGGAGGATCCCCGTTAAGTGGAGCGCTCGATTGGGTTCATACCGAGTGCCCCCAATGTGGGGGACCGGCCCGGCGCGAAACCGATACCATGGATACGTTTGTGGACTCAAGTTGGTATTACTTGCGGTACACGTCTCCGGGGGCGCACGGGCCTTTTGATGTGGGCAAGGCCAACTATTGGATGCCGGTGGATGAATATGTGGGCGGTAAAGAGCATGCGGTGTTGCACATGCTCTACTCCCGATTCTTTACCAAAGTTTTATGTGATGCGGGCTGGATAGATTATCAGGAGCCCTTTAATCACTTGCTGGTCCAGGGCATGGTCGTCTATGGCGGTTCGAAAATGTCCAAAAGTAAGGGCAACACGATCAGTCCGGAAACGATTATGGCGGAATGGGGAAGCGATGCGACTCGGCTCTTTATGTTGTTTGCGGCACCTCCCGATAAAGATTTTGAGTGGTCGGATCAAGGGGTGGAGGGGACCTATCGATTTTTGCAGCGGGTGTATCGCCTGGTAACGCGGTCGCCACTCGGGCGGTCCGACTCCGAGCGCGGCGCGCTCCAACGAATTTTAAGAGCCCGCGCTCACGCGATACGGAAAGTGACGGAGGATCTGTCGGTGCGTAGCGCGTTTAACACCGCGGTAAGCACCTTGATGGAATTTACCAACACGCTGTATGCCGAGGGCGAAGCCGTCGCCGATGCCGCGCTGGTTCAAGCAGAAGAGGCGCTGATCTTGTTATTGGCTCCCTTTGCCCCGCATTTGGCCGATGAACTGTGGCATCAGCTGGGACACGAAGCCAGTGTGCATCTGGAGGCATGGCCGAGTTACGATCCGGTGTGGTTGGAGGAAGAAGAAATCGAGATCGCAATCCAGGTCAACGGCAAGGTGCGGGGACGGATGGTGGTGGCCAAAGCGGCCACTCCGGAGGAACTTATCACACTGGCGCTGGCACACGACCAGGTGGTATCTCAGGTCGCCGGGCACGAAGTGGTCAAGGTGGTCCCAATACCCGGCCGCCTGGTCAATGTGGTGGTGCGGTGAGGGCGCTTTTAGCCATTGTCATCGCCGGCTCTTCGGGGGTCGTGGCCGCACTCATCGTACGGGCACGGCGCCCGTATTCTCACATCGCCTTGGAGTGGCTCCTAATCGTCGCGGCTATCGCGTCTATGGTGGCCGAAGGGGCCACCGTGGGCTTTATGGGAGCCCCGCCCGAAGTGTTGGAGCCTCTGTTGGGCGGGCTCTTAATTGGGGCCATAGCGGCCTGGTTTTCTTCCAAAAAACCACCGAAGGACCCCGACAAATCGGACACAGACCCTCCGAAATCACGGTAACCGGACTCTTGATAAAGATGGACCGCATGTCAAAAATCGGCCGATAGAGAAGGGGATCGCATGTTCGGAGCCACGGTGTCCTCCGTGGAGGAGTTGGAATCGCTCATGGGTCGTCCATCTCCTTTAGTGCAACATAAAGTCATCTCGCGTCTAGACCCCCATTGTCGTGATTTCTTAAGCAAGGCATCACTCTTGTTTATTGGCACAGCCGATGCTCAAGGGGCCCAAGATGTGTCGCCGCGTGGGGATGTTCCCGGATT
>JAKAAL010000148.1 GCA_021802375.1 Bacillota bacterium
GAGGATATTCTTGCCGACACCATGGCAGTCCCGCTACAAGCCATTCGTTCATTCGGCCAATCCCAAGGCTGGTCCAATATGTTAGTCTTTGGAGACAATCTACAAGCTATGAAGACGCTTCTAAAATACAAGGAGCGTGGACTTCTGGTTAATCCGGACGGGAGTGTTGGCATAAAGCTTATATACATCGATCCGCCGTTCGGCACCGGTGACGAGTACGGTCAGGCCAACGGAGAGATGTCCTATTCGGCAAAACTTCAAGGAGCGAAGTTCGTCGAATTTCTGCGAAAGCGTCTCGTTTTCATGCGAGAACTCCTGACTCACGATGGCAGCATTTACGTGAGAATCGACTACCATTTTGGCCATTACGTAAAAGTGATCTTAGATGAGGTTTTCGGCTCGGAGAATTTTCGTAATGAGTTGATAATCAACAGATTCAAACGACAGCTTCGCAATCTAAAGAAGTTTAACATAGCCACCGACAGTCTGTTCTTTTACACCAAATCTGAAAACTACAACCTCAATCCACTAATGAGACCGCGCTTATGCACATTTTGTGGCCATCCAATTGAGCCGCGTTGGCAGCCAGCTCATTCACCGGGCCTTCGAACCCCACCCGAACGGGTTGTGCTAGGGAAAGTGATGTTGCCGCCCCGCGGAAGGCACTGGACATTTACACAGGACAGAATTGACATCATGGCAGCGGAGGGCCGCATTCGAATCAACGAGGACGGGGCCTTCACAGATTTGGCGGGAAATCGAATCGTTGGTGAACCAGAGTATCTGCAAACAGAAGACACTCCTGTTGACTCAAATTGGACGGACTTGAAGGGCTACGTCAGAGGAGCCGACTATCCTACCGAAAATCACGAGGAGCTGCTACAGCGTGTACTTCTCGCATCTTCCTCCGAAGGGGATCTTGTTCTCGACGCCTTTGCCGGCTCCGGCACAACCCTTGCAGTAGCAGAGAAATTGTCTCGACGGTGGATTGGTATCGATGTTGGAAAGTTGTCCATCTACATGATTCAGAAGCGACTTCTGAATCTGAAATCCCGCATAGGAAACAGCGGAGGTCGGAGACTGACACCGTCGCCGTTCACACTGCACAATGCCGGATTGTATGACTTTTCGCAGTTGCGGTCTTTGCCGTGGGTCGACTGGAGACTGTTTGCACTTAACTTGTTCCAATGCACCGATGACCCACACGCAATAGGGGGCGTCTCTTTCGACGGATACCGCAGTGGAAGTGACGTGTTGGTATTCGACCACACGCGAGCCGGCGGAGTAGTGCTGGATTACGGTTTTATCGAGAACCTGCACTCCCATGTTGGGGACAAACTGAGCGACGAAGTTTTCATCATTGCACCGGCAGCGAGTGTAGGCTTTCTCGAGGATTACATTGATGTGGGTGCCAAGCGGTATTATGTCCTTCGCATTCCGTATTCAATCATTAATGAGCTACATCTAAAGGAGTTCGAGGCAATTCTTCAGCCGTCAGACGTGTCCAAAGTCAATGATTTGGTGGAGGCAGTTGGATTCGATTTTATACAGGCGCCTAAGGTGGTATGTGAATACGCCATCGACCAAGATGCCCCGGACACTGCTGTAGTTCGTATCAAGACGTTTTTAAGTCAATCAATGGCAAAGGGGGCAGCGACGCGCGACAACCTGGAAACTCTATCAATGGTGCTAGTGGATTACAATTATCCGCAACTCACAGACGGAAGTGGGGAAAGTTCTCCTCCTCCCTTTGAGGTGGATGGGGTCTTTTATGCAAAGGACCTCGAAAGGGCCGAATGGTCGATACGCCTAGCAAGGGACCTTATTGGCGATCGTGTAATGTTGATCTATATCGATATTTACGGAAATGAATATAGCGAGGTCAAATCCAAAGCGGATTTTGCCTAGGCGGAATAGGGGGCATAAATTGTGCCTGATCAGCAAGTTATAAAAAACGAAGATTTGGTTTTGCGGGTAAGCAAAAGCATAGACATCTCGAAGTTTGACTTGAACCGTTATGAGCCCTTCATCGACGCCCTTTGTGGGACTCGGGAGTATCAAAAAGAAGCCATCCGCACAATACTGCGTTATTTTTTAGGTGGCCGCTATCAAAACTTGCGGCATTTGGCAAGTGAAAACTTTGAGTCGAGCGCCGTCCTGAAGGAGTTATACAGAAGCCGGACGGAATTCGAAAGTAAGCTCCAACTTCCAGATGCGCTAGGTTGCACAGTGGACTTGGCGACTGCGACAGGCAAGAGCTATGTCATGTACGGCATTGCAAGAATAATGCTGGCGGAAGGCGTCGTAGACCGTGTTCTCGTGCTTTGCCCGTCTATCACAATCGAACGAGGATTGATCGAAAAGTTCACGCTTTTGTCTGGCGACCAAACTTTAAAAGATTTGTTACCGCCTGACGCTGCGATAGCAAATCCCCACATAATTGCGGCCAACGAAACGATTACCGCCGGCAGCGTCTGCATAGAAAACTATCACGCAATACTGCCTCATGTTGGTAGTTCAATTAGGCAGAGTTTAAAGGGGCACGGGGCAGGCACTCTGATCCTAAACGACGAGGTTCATCATGTATACAACCGAGGTAGTCAGTTAGCCAATGTGGGCCGTTGGATGGAGTTTCTTAAAGATCCTGAGTTCGACTTCAAATATCTTGCTGGTTTTTCCGGAACTTGCTATGTGGGAAATAATTACTTCACTGATGTCGTCTATCGATATTCGCTTCGTGAGGCGATTGAAGCAGGTTATGCGAAAACCATCGACTATGTGGATGAGGACACTTCCGCGTCGCAAGACGAGAGGTTCCAGAAGATTTATGACAACCATCAATACAACAAGACGCATATGTATCGGAAGGTTAAACCCATCACCATTCTGGTAACGAATAATATTGCCGCGTGTGAGCGGCTTACCGACGATTTAGCACGATTTCTGGCACAAAAAGAAGAGATAGATGTCGAAAAAGCGCAGAACAAGGTACTCATTGTGACCTCCGCCGATAGACACAAAGCCAATGTGGCGCGTTTGCCAGATGTCGACAGCAAGGACAATCCGGTGGAATGGATTACGTCGGTCAGCATGCTGACGGAGGGCTGGGATGTTAAAAATGTCTTTCAAATCGTGCCCCACGAAGAACGTGCGTTCAACAGTAAATTGTTGATCTCACAAGTGCTCGGGCGTGGACTACGAATACCCGATGCATATAAAGGAGAACGGCCTGTTGTAACGGTGTTTAACCATGCGGCTTGGTCTGGGCGCATTCGTCACTTGGTCGACGAAGTCATGGAAGTCGAGAAAAAGGTCTACTCGGCCGTTGTTGGTAGTAGCGAATACAACTTTGGCATTAAGCAAATAAACTATACCCGCAGTGAGGAGGTCGAAGACCATCCTCAAGAGGACGAGTACCAGTTCACAAAAGGTTTCGTCACGTTAGTTTCGCAGGTCGACGAGTTAGAAAGAGAGACGGTGTACTCTCGGGTATTGTCCGACGAGCTTCGGACGAAGAAGACCCTTGTAAGGTACAAGATGCATTCGGTCGACGCGGTGGCAGAGCATATACACTCGAAACTCGTAGCCATCGATGTTGAGCAAGGAACATCCTACGGTGAAACTTACAATCTGACGTGGCTAAAAGATCTGATACAGGAATCTTTGCGACAAATCGGCGAGACAAGGGAGGTGGTGAGCGAAGATAATCGCCAGAGGCTCCAGAGCGCTTTTGGGGTAGTCTACCGAAAGAGCTCCCAAACGGTGAGGTACAGAACATCGCCCGACACGATCGTCGGTATGGACACGACCGCTAGGCCAAAAAACGGCGTTGGCATTTCCAACTTGCGTCACGGGGACGTTTGTATATTTTATGACGATAAGACGATCGAAAACTGCGACGACGAGACCAAAGCCAATTTACAGTTGATCATCGGCGATGAAACTTTGCCCCGCTCATCGGTTCATAGTGTAGAAAATTCATATAACTTTAAGACCCCGTTGAATCTCGTCATTACTGACCATAAACCTGAGAGAGATTTTGTACGTAAGCTAATACAATCGGACAACGCGAATGCGGTCACAGCTTGGGTGAAGTCGACGGATCACGATTTTTATCACATAGAGTACTCGTGGAGAAAGGGGGAGCATCAAAAGAGGGGCAAGTTCAACCCCGATTTCTTCATTCAGCAAGGGAACCACATTCTTGTCATCGAAATAAAAGGGGATGAAGAAGTCTCGGACCCGTCCGAAGAAAACCGAGGAAAGTTCAAGGCGGCCCGAGAGCACTTCGGTAAACTTAACGCGTTGCAATCAGAACAGGTGTACCATTTTCATTTCCTGACACCCTCCGACTTCGACACGTTCTTTCAGTTCGTTCGCGAACACAACTATAGTTTTGTGTCGGCTTTGGACGCGGCGCTTGAGTCGAAATGACGTCTCGGGGGAGCGGGTTCTAGGCGGAGCGAATTAAGCGGATAGGTGAACGCAATTGGCCATCGAAACTGAGTGGAACTGCGTGCGCAGTTCGGAAGAAAGTCCATTCCTCTTTGTCTCCGGAGCAAAAACGCGACCTCCAAGTCAGTTTATGCGTGAGATGTACGATGATTGTCCAGTTATTTATCGATGGGTTCCGCACGTAACCTCGTTTGGGGACATGGAGACCTACTATATTGGGCAAACTTCGTGGCTCACACAACGTATTGAGGATTATCGGCAGACCAATGGATTGCCGAACAACCGGTTGCGGAAGCAGTTTCTTGGCTACGCGCGACGTGGCATTAAAGTGGGTTTAGAAATCCTCGCCCACTGTTCTGGTCTTCCCGACGGTCTGGTAATGGAGGATGTGTTAGTCGAAGACAGACGTCTGATCATTGAGAGTGTTCTCATCGACTTCTACCGTGATCAGGGGTTCACTATGCTCAATTGTACTTATTGACCCCGTGCCAAAAGTACCCTCGATTTCTTTCTCGGGTTTGCCGAGCCCCGTAGCGGGCTGATTTTGCTGCCAAATGACGTATGGAGGGGTTCTGGCAATTGTTCGGCCAAATCCGTGTACGGCATCAGAAGCATTTTTTGTGTGCCGAATGTGTTCCAACCAAGCCAAACTCTTGATTTAACTATGAGGAGGTCGATCCATTTCAAAACCCGGATAGGTAACGAGTGTGGTCGGTCAGCAGCCGAGTTGAATTTTGCCAGACCCTGCTGCAAGATACTTATGGCGCTGCGGGCGATTGACTAGGTCGAGAGTGCGGTAACTGCGGTCACTAACTAACCAGTCCGATCACTGCAGTTCTCTTGTAGATTCCAGCCACTGAGCATAAGTCTGTAGTTTGATGGGTTTCCAGCCTACTAACGTCTCATGACAACCAAGCCATGACAATAGTGCGGCCATCTTGGGATGAGCAAGGCGTAACCCGAGGTTCAAGGCTGGAATTCGAGGAATAGACTGCTGCATGATCTGCTCCCATAGGGCATATAATGTGACGGCTCTTTCGCAGCTACCCACTACTTGATAGGCCTGTCCTTGGGAGATGTCATGGTAGAAGGCCCAGGCAGCCGTTCGCCCCACATCATTCAGTGTCGTAAGCGGGATGCGACTATTTGTCGGGGCTGTGGCACGTAACGTGGCTAGGAACAAACGTCCTACCAGTGGACGATGGCTTTGGAGGAGTTGCTGAATCGGGGGCGCAAATGGCAAGGACGCGCCGCGGAAATCGTCCATAAAGAGCCCTGGCCTTAGTATGGTATAGGGTAGTCCTGATTGTCGTAATTTCTCTTCGAGGATGGCTTTGCCGTCAATCGCAGCGACGTTCTGCTGGCGTTCGGCGCCTATCCCTGAGCTATAGACAATATGCGGGTTGTTGCCCGATTCTTTGGCGGTTTGAATGACATTTGATCCTAACCGCACTTCCTCTTTCAGACCCAGGTCCCAGAAGTTCTGCACACTGAAAACCCCTGTGACATTGCGGATCGCTGTTTTGAGGGAATTTAGATCCGACAGATCCCCTTGGACCAGAATGGCTCCTTGGTCCTTAAGTATCTGAGCCTTAGGACTGGCCGGATTGCGTGTGAAGGCATGCACGGCCCATCCGGCGTCCAACAACGCGCGCGCTACGTGTCCGCCTTGATTGCCCGTGGCCCCGATGACCAGTATGGGTCCTTTAGTCATAATGACCGCTCTTGCGTAACAGCGGGTGGACGCCATTGATGCCAGACGATAAGCCCGAGTGCTCCGGTCAGCTCGATGATGATATAGGACAGGGGCGCATTATGCGTGGGCAGCGGCAGCAGAAATCCTTGTGTGACAATGTGGGCCAAACCGAATAGTCCTGCAATGAGTCGTCGGCTTAGAATGGGCGTCACGGGCCCAATCACGATGCCGAGCCAGACCCAGAGACTGAGGTTGGTTCCGTCAGACAGGATGGAGAGGAGAAGTACCGCCAATGACAAGACGATCCAGAGGATGATGCGGACCGCCTGGATGTTGTGGGCCTTTCCCCATGCCAAAAGGATTGTGGCAATCCCCGCGACAATCCACGGGACAAAGAACGGGAAGGGGACGGGACCATGCACCAGCCGGAAGACATTCGCGACATCGACTGCCAAGCTGATGAAGAGGACGCCAAAGAGCCATGCGGGTTTTCTTTTGTTATCCATGGACAACTTGCCACCACCCTCCCAAGAGATATTTATCCGCCCCCGACGCCCAGGTGTTCACATAGCCGGAGACCCGGCCATTGCCGTGGGCTACCACTTCATTGACATCCCAATAAATCTTGGTATTGGCAAAGGCCGGCGCATCTTCGATGACAAAGCTCCACCCGTAGGCCGTGCCGCGTTTCTCCACATGGCCTTGCCGGTTGGCCATGAAATAGTCGCCGTCCGGAAAGGGATGGCGAATCCAGTCCCAGGTATGGTAGCGAGTCACTTGGCTGCCATTATACGAAAAGCTGATGAAGTTCCACACAATCCCGACCGTAATGCCTAAGAAATCATTCCATCCAGTTTCACAGTATGCCCCCGATACACTGGGTTTGCCGCCTGGCGGGGCCACGACCCTCATGGCCGTAGCGGCGAGCGGCGTCGGAGATCCCGGGCTGACATTGATCGTGGGGACCCCAATTTTCACCAGCTCCGTTTTCCTGGCAGGATTGGCAGCAATCTCGCGAATGGCTACCGTCGCGCCCGGATTGACTGTGACCGCCGGCGGACGGGATGATAGCGGAATCTGATAGTACTGCGCATCCCGCATATTAAAGTGGGTTGCATTCTTGGTTTCGGGGATGGTGACGGTGGCGGCATAGGCATGGGGACTCGGAAGCGTTCGAGCCACCCCGGTGATTTGCCACGGAGTAGAACTCACTGGTATCCGGGAAGCCGCGTGCCAATGGGTCAAGGCACTGGCCATGAGGACCATTCCGACATGCCACATCTGGGTCCCTCCTGTCTATATCGTCTTTGGTGTCACTCTCTCATCATTGTGGTCTCGAATAGTCGTCGGAGCACAGGGAGAGATCCGGGTATACTCCGGGGTATTTTGGCCGCTAAGGCAACTGTTCGCGGGCGGACACCCCGAGTTTGCGATAGATATGGCGTACATGAGTTTTGACCGTGCCGTATTCGATGGTGCAGAGCTTCGCAATCTGGGGCAACGTCTTTCCCGCTTTGAGATATTGATAGATTTCGCGCTCTCGCTCGGTCAACGTGTCCAATGCGTCGACCATCGGAGGCGATGCCGGCGTGGGCTTCGGCAGCAATGTACCCAAGGGGTGTTCGTTCGTGACCCAGCTAATCGACACCGGCACCAATCCGATGATGAGGAGCACGGCGGCCCAAAAGACGAGCAAGGCCGGTGAAAACGCGGCATGACCGATGGCTTTTTGATAGAACCAGGTGCCGAGCAGCAAAAGCTCCGTCGCCATGGTTACCAAGAGGCCGCCCACCCAATTCCAATACGCCCAGCCTTCAAATGCCAGCAAGGGCAGCAATACCGGGGAGTCGGTGTTGGTGGGAAAGGCAAACTGCAACAAGATTAAGGCGGCTAACAAGGTATCCAGCGCCATGGCGATAAGACTCAAGAGGGTTCCATAGGTGACAAAGTCCACCACACGCGAGAGGATCCATAGGATGGCGTCATAGACCAGCAGAAATGCCACCAAGGGCCACCCGATAGACAAGGAGACGTGGT
>JAKAAL010000149.1 GCA_021802375.1 Bacillota bacterium
CAAAAACCCGGTAATGAAGGACAGGGGTAAAAAGATCGTGGAAAAGATGGTCAGGAATTTCATAATCTCGTTCATGTGGGTCGACCGCTGATTGAGCTGCAAATCGACAAGACCCGTGAGGTTGTCGCGTAGGCTATCAATGTTGTCCATCACGTGATAGAAGCCGTCGTACACATCCACAAAGATATTGGCATCGGGGGTGCCATGGGTGGCATCGCGAAATTGCCGTCGGGAGAGGCGGGCGGCGATCCGGCGCATATCGGCTAAAATGCCCCGTAAGCGGTGAAGCCGACGGCGCAATGAAAAGACCTCGCGGGCCCTATCCTGTCCGTCCAAAATCGCCTCTTCCAACTCGTCAAAGGCTTCTTCATAGCTGTCCAAGCGTTCTAAGTAGGCGTCGGCCAGGCGTTCCAGCAAATCATAGAGGAGATAGTGCGCAGACTCGAGAAGCTCCGGCTTGGAGGGGAGTTCCTGGGTGAGTTCGCCTAACACGGCAATGGGCTGGTCATGGAGTGTGATGATGACCCCGGGGCCCAATAGAACGACCAGAGGCTTTAAGGTATCGCCTTCGGGGACAAATAGGGACATCACGAGCACGCTGCCGCTATAGGTGAGTAGGGCGCGGTCAGGATTGGAAATGACCTGGCCGCTTACATCGGAACTCCATCCGAGGATCGCCCGAGTCTTCTCGAATTCCGAAAAGGATTGATCAATCCAGGCTTTGTCGGAGCCTTCTGGGGGCCGCACGCCCACCTCGTCAATTGTTTCGCCTTGCTTTAAGAACATGATTCTCCTCCACCCTTTGTTTGTCTCTCTATATTAACCGAACGGAAGGAGATGACAGGTGATTAGGCGCCTTGTTATCGTAAGTCCTAGAGGAGGCACCGGCGTATGCGCTCAGTTGAAGAGTTCTGGGATACCATCGAAGCCACCGATCCCGAGGTTTGGCCGGGATCGACGCCCTGGAAAGATGAGTGGGGTAGTTTTGGCACGGTCCCGGATAGTCTGGGGTTTGGTTCCACAGTCGAGAGGACGCGGATTCCCGACGAATTGCTGCCCGTCTTTTGGCAAGCTATTCAACGACGCTATGGTTCGGCATGGCCGCGCTTTCATGTCGGTCCGCGGGATACGGCCGGTCTTCGGAGTTTTCTGGCCCGTGAAGGCTAT
The DNA here is from genome assembly GCA_021802375.1 of Bacillota bacterium. Next base: position 1,168 of record JAKAAL010000149.1, read on the forward strand.
GTGCGGGAATCCGAGGAGCTGATGTTGGTGCTGGAATCTTCCCAGTGGCATCGCATTCCCTCGCTATCAACCAAAAGCGTGCGGCCCGTCACCAGCATGGGCGATCTGAACGAGGTCATTCATCTCGACCATTTGGTGTTTGGCGATCCCCTTCGCGATGAGCAGGATCTTCAGATGGAGTTGTCGCGGCTTGGCCAGACCCGTCGGCTCTTTTATGTCCCGGGAACGGACGGGGTGGCGCGGGCAGCCGGTGGATGGACGCAATTCCCCGGTTGGGTGTTGTTCTGGGGAGCAGAGACCCACCCGGACTGGCGCCATCGTGGCCTCTATCATCAGATTCTCCGGGCTCGCCTCGAAGCATTGCCCACGGGTTCCGACCTCTTTATTGGCGTGTCAGCCAACCGCGAAACCTCCGCTCCCATTTTGTCGCGGTATGGCTTTCAATCCGTGGGCACTCGTGAAGTTTGGCGTCCGCCATCTTGAGGACTCCCCACCTTTTTTGTCATGCGAATGTTGGTGGGGACGAATCCTAGGCGGAGAGAGAGTGCTTGAGCCCGCGTATTGTGGCCAAAGACATGAAGGCTCAAGGTTTCGACCCCATGGTGCTGAAGGATGCGGGCTAATTCCTCTATCGCCTGGGTCCCGAAGCTCCGGCCCCGAAAAGCGGGACCGACGCGAAAGTCATAAATGAACGCCTGGCGTTTTTCGTGACGTTCCATGATGTCATGCCAAATCATCCCAACCGTCCCGTGGAGCTCATCGTGAATGGCCCAGAGATAATGGTTTGGGGTATCGAGGCCATCAGAACGGAGCAACTGTTGATACGCTTCCCGTGACGGTTGAAGCGCCTCCTCTTCGGTCCAGAGGCCGTCTTTACTATGATCTCTAGCATACTCGGGGATGGAGGGATTCCCGATATTTTTGATAAATGCGGCTCTGTTGAGGGTTTCAACCTCACCATCACCAATCCTCCTTGTCGTCGCTCCAGGGGTCGCCCCAATGAGCTTTTCTGGCCTGCCGGAATTGCTCACGGTGCCGCTTGGTCACGGTTTGCCGTTGGATACCCGTGACCGTGCACAGGGTCAGGTCAATATGGCCGGGTTTGATTTGGGGATGCCGGATGACGCGTGCGGGCCGTGGTCTGGGGGCATCCTTGAGCAGGGCGAGATAGGCGTACTTTTCGTCTTCATAGGGCGCGGTGCCGTTTTTGGTGCGCCGATGCACGCGAGAGCGTGGAATACGCACAGCGAAATGGCACCAGTCGCCTTCAGCAATCGGGCAGATACCGTCATGGGGGCAGGGGGCGGCTACAGAGGCTCCGTTGTCCAAGAGCATCCGTCGAACGGTGCGGAGGCGCTCAAAGGCTCGGGGCGTCCCCGGTTCCACAATCACCAAGGCCTGGCGGGCCGCCTGCCAGAGGCGCAAGGTCGCGTCAGAGAGTGTCTCGTCGGAAAGCTCATTGAGCACATAACCCGCCGTGACCAAATCAGCGTCCGGCAACGATCGGGCATCGAACGGGCTTGCCACCCAGCTCACCTGGTCCTTCCAAGGGACCTGGCTCAACTGCAGGAGTCGCTGGCCCGCCGTTAACATCGCTGGTTCCGGTTCGAGCGCCGTGAGGTGGCGCATGGCCGGGAATACCGTCATGGCGGCATATAACATGGTGCCCGGGCCACTGCCTACGTCCAGCAGCGACGTGGGGGATAGGTCGGGCGTTTGCCGTTTCATGGCCTCTAGGGCGGCCGTGGCAGCTCCATAAGTAGCGGGCAGACGGGCTGCCACGTAGGCAAGTGCTTCGTCCTCGGTGAGGGCATGGCTGCCTTTTCCCGCCTGATATCGGGCCGACAACTGCTTGCTGGACCGGGTAAGCGATGCCGTCCGATTGTCGAAGATATGGCTCAGGGCTTGTTCTAGTGCCAGCGGTAGCGACATAAAAACCTCCTACCCCATCATACCAAGTTTTCTGTCGTTCCCATCGGTGTGGTCAGAACAGCATGGAAGAAGCTCCGGAGCCTAAGCGGATTTGTGTGGGAGGGACATTGACAAGGATCGGGCGGCGGCGGGTATTTGGGACCGGCTCCGCCGCCCGGTTCGAGAATCATACAAAATCGCTGGCAGTGGTCGCAACCTGAGCGGGGTGGTAAATCATGGATACGCGGTGTGGTGCAGCCAGTAACCGTGATGTGCTAGCCGGTGTAAGATCGGCCGCGTAGACTGCTCGTCTGAGCGTGCAATCAATCGGACATCGAACGGGGGATGACTCACTTGGTGCAAAAATCGAGGGTAAAGTCTCCTCCGCCGCCCGCGAGGCTGGGTGTCTCGGCGTACAGGGGTCGAGCCTGGCGAACGGGGGCGACTCGCTGGCAGATTTGGGAAGCGGGCGTCGAAACCCCAAGTCCCTGCGGTGTATCTACAAAAGCAAAGCGGGGAAGGACTCGGTACCCGCTGGGACCACCCGGGACGCGTGTGCCGGAAGTCGGGGCGTGGGACCGAGTCTGGCGGATCGAGTCGTAGTACTGGAAGATCTGGAGGGGATGAGAATCGCCGGGGGAGGAAAGGACTGGGGACGATGCGCGAGATGGCGGGGATCTGGGACCAGACACGGTGTTGGGCATTCCTGCGTATCTCCGTATGCGGGAGCGAGGCGCAGGGGCACAGGCGGGTGCCTTTGAGCCAGCATTCCTCTGCGGCTGGTTCTGGGAGGAGCGGCCGTTTGAAGCCAAACCCGCCGTACGGAATTTTAGAGTGCGCCGCACTGTCGAGACGCCCACAATACACCGTGGAGGGCGACTCCGTTGGGCCACCTCTTTCGGTTGATGGGGCCTTAGTTTGCCGCCCTGCCCGATTTCCTGCAGGGGGTTATTGAAACCACCGTGCTCGCAGACGCGAGCCGGGTATAATAAAGGCAACGGATAGGCGCACGAAAGGAGGGCACACCGCATGGAGCCACTGACCCAGTTCCCCGATGGGTGGGCCCGTTGGTTGGCGAAGGCGCCGGATGCATGGCCCTTGAAGCGATTATTTTGGTCGGGTTCCGCGCCAAGGCCCGAGGATGCCGACGATCTAGAATCGGTGATCGCGGTGTTGACGACCATTTTGGAAGAGGGGAACGCCCAAGACTGGCGCGCGATTCATTGGCACGCCGTTTGGCCCATCTGGGACCGGCTGCCCCTTGACCCACGCATCCGACGTTTTTGGGAGGCCTTTCGAGAGGAGGAATGGGCTATCGACCATCGTGATCGCGTACTGGATGCGGAGCAACATGCCATCTTGAGGGTGGCAGCTACCGTCTTGCCCCAATATGGCGTGAAACTGGCCGGCGGTACCGCCCTGGCGGCGGGCTATCTGGGCCACCGTCTGTCGGATGACCTGGATTTATTCACCGGAGCGCTCGTGCTCCGCGAGGCTATCCCCGCGGTCACGAACGCCTGGACAGCCGCCGGAATTCCGGTGCGACCGGAAACTGCGTATCCGACGTTCACCCGCTTCTGGGTGGGCCAACGGCCGGTGAAGGTGGAACTGGCGCAGGACAGTCCCTATGAACTCGAGCCGTCGTCGATTGCGGTCGATGGCATGCCCATCCGGTCCTTGAAAGATTTGGCGGCGGATAAGACGCTGGCTCTCTTCGGCCGGGCGACGACGCGGGATTTTGTGGACGTCTACATGCTATTGCAACGCTTTGATCTCTCGCAACTGATGATCTGGGCCGCGGCGAAAGACCCGGGCTTTGATCGCGATTGGTTCATTCGGGCGCTGGTCCAGGCCGAAAAGGTGCAGCCCAAACGTGTGACGATGTTGGTCCCCCTGGACTGGGATCACTTGCGGTTGACATTTCGGCAGGCGGCCCTACGGCTGCAACGGGAGGCTCGTGACCATGACCAAGAGCTCGAGCCCTAAATGCCATCCAAGGGGCGTTTGCCGACCGCCCCACGACACCTGACGACGTGAGCCCTGAATCAGTCAAACGATGAGTCCCGGGGCTAGTCATCGTCCAGGGCACCGATGGAGGCCAGGCGAAAGGTACGCCATCGATTCATGTGCTGAGCATCGTCGAGGAGCAGATGGTCAGCCGGTCCGCGATGATGTATGTTAGGTGACGGCCATCGACCTGGACTCTCAGACCGATGGCCGACGGGCTCGACTGCGCCACCACATGCGCGAGTGAATCATAATTTCTTGCATATCGTTGTCATGCCCTTGAATCTCGTGGCCCCAAGCGGGTAAGGGGTGACGAAACCGGTGAGAATAACTGTTCGGCTGTCGTTGCACTTTTCGTTCCCATGATACACAAACCCCATGCTCACCACACGGGAGTGTCGCCCCATCAGAGCCAAAATCTTTGACGGGGCGGCAAAGGTTTTGCTATACGCGATAACCTCGCGGGAACTCGTCCGATACATCGACGGGAAGGGATCCTGCCGCTTTTCCCCCGTGGAATGCCGCGCGAACGGCTGCCGCCGCCATCCATGGCGTGTTCTCATAGAGCGCCACAAGATTTGGCGCATTTTTAAACCGCCGAGCGTCATAGGGACTACGCAATAATAGGGTGGCTTGCGGCACGTTGAGCTGGTGCACTCGGTCTAGGAAGGTCATATAGGAACCATTTTGGGTACCGTTGACGCCGATGACAACGGCGTCCATCGTGGCCAGTTTTTGAAGCACCGCGTCCCAATTTGTGGCTTCAGCCGACGAGGAGAAGGAAAATTCCTCAATGGTCGCCCCGGGCAAAACCTCCGCCACGGCATGTCGGACCAAGGGGTTCTTGCCGCCTGGCCCCGCGGCCACCATCACAGGGGCCGTCTCATCGGAAAGCACGGCAACGGAGCGAGCGTTTTTCGGCAGTGCAGGTCCGTTCGTCAATCGAGTCAGAGCCGCTTCCGACAACTGGATTTGCAGTGGCCCCGCCTCCTCGACGGGGACGTTGGAAGTCGGAGGAGTGCGAAGCCGCCTCTCTTTTAAGGCGACGACGCGTTGGAATGCGTCGTTGATTCGGTCTTCGCCTAATTCGCCCGATTGGACAGCGGCTACGATCGCCTCGATGGTCGCCTGTTGTCGGTCCAAGCGATGTGACACCATTACCAGATCGGCGCCCGCTTTTAACGCCTCCACCGCACCCTTAGGCGTACCAATGGTTTCGGATATCGCGTTCATCTCCAGACAGTCCGTGGTGATGACTCCCCTAAACCCGAGTTCCTGCCGCAAAAGCTCCGTCAGGACGCGGCGCGACAACGTAGCCGGAATGCCGGCCGGTTCAACGGCGGGGAACACTACGTGGGCTGTCATTAGGACGTCGACGCCCGCTTGGATGGCCGCCTCAAAGGGGACCAGTTCGATGCGCTTCAGACGCGCTTCACCATGGGGAATGGTGGGCAAATCGAGGTGTGAATCGACGTTGGTGTCGCCGTGGCCTGGGAAATGCTTACCGCAGGCGATGACACCTTGCGACTGCAACCCCTCAATAAGAGCCTTCCCGAAGGAAGCTACCGTTTCCGGAACGTCGGAAAATGAACGCACACCAATGACCGGGTTATGGGGATTATTATTCACGTCCAAGACCGGGGCCAGATTGAAGTTTACCCCGAGGCTCAAGAGAATCCGCGCGGTAAGTTCTCCCGACCGGCGGGCGTTTTCAGCATTTAGGGTCGCACCCAGTGCCATATTTCCGGGAATCCCCGGTATCTCGCTGGGCATGCGCCGCACAATGCCATTTTCCTGGTCGGCGGAAATAGTCAGTGGCCAGGACTGACCACTTTCATGAGCCAAGCGTTGCAAATCGGCATTCAGCGCCTGAAGTTGGGCGATGCTGGCAACATTGCGCGTAAAGAGAATGATGTGCCCGAGGTAGTGGTTACGGATGAGATCTTTCATCGCGTTGGGAACCTCGGTTCCCGCGAATCCAAACACCAGCAGTTGCCCAATGCGTCGCCGCAATTCGGATTCCATGGTCATGGGTTGTCCTCGCTTTCTAATGATAGAGAAGATAGGGGGCGACGTCTCGGGCGAACTGGGCACAGTGGTCGGGCTCCTCGGCAAAATAGGCCTCCGTGGTTCCGGATAAAATAGCCTCCCGGAGGGCCGTTCCCCCCGCCAACAAGTCAAAGAATGGCCGCCCTGGGTTGTCATCGCTTGATCCCAGGTGAAAGTGGTCTGGGTACAAGCGTTGGAAGACCTCGATGAGCCGGACCCCTGTTTTGAGGGCGTGCACTTGATGTGCATCCACCACGTGAAGGGCGGCGCCGCGGACCAACTCACCCTCGTAGAGTGACCGAGTGGGGGTAAAGTAGACCGGTCGCGCCATCACCCCGGGGAGATTTAGTTGGTTGAACCGTTGAGCGACCTCATGGCCATCCGCCCAGGGGGCGCCAATCCAGGCAAATGGATAGGGGGTGCCTCGTCCTAGGGAGACATTGGTCCCCTCAAAGAGACAGGTGCCCGGATAGAGGAGGGTCATGGTGAAATCGGTGGTGTTCGGGGAGGGCGGCACGAACGGCAGCCCGGTTTCAGGGAACAGCATGGGCCGTTCCCAGCCTTCCGCCGGAACCACCGTCAGGTGGGCATCGCGAAGGAATCGGTCCTGGATGAAGAGCGCCTGTTCGCCTAGGGTGAGACCGTGGCGAATGGGTACCGGCAGCATGCCTACAAAGGATTGATAAGCGGGCTCCAGTCGGTGGCCTTCTCGGACAATACCGCCCAGGGGATTCGGGCGGTCGAGCACGATGGTGTGAACACCGGCGCGAGCTGCCGCCTCCAGGCAGTAATAGAGGGTGCTCGGATTGGTGTAGTAGCGGGTCCCGATGTCCGCTAAATCAATCACCAGAGCTTCCAGGTCGGTTAATTGATCGACGTCCGGGGCCTTCTTGTTGCCATAAAGACTAATCACGGGTAAACCGGTATGCGCATCCACACCGGTCTCAACATGCTCGCCTTCCTTAGCGGCGTTCAGCACCCCATGTTCGGGCCCAAAGAGGCGCGCCAGTTCCGTGTCGGTGTCCCAGCGGAGATGGTCGAGAAGGCCACC
>JAKAAL010000150.1 GCA_021802375.1 Bacillota bacterium
TTCCGATCTAGATATTAAGCATTTCAGGATTCGGTAAAAGTGAACGGGATGCAGGAGGGCTTGGCATGGAGATACAATTATATTACCGTGGAGAGTGGCACCCGGGGACTAGCGGGCAACGATTTTTTGTAGAGAATCCTGCTACCACTGAAATTATCGGCAGCGCGGTATTGGCTGATTTAGACGATGTATCCCTCGCCATAGAAGGCGCGGTTCAGGCTTTTCCCGTATGGTCTAGGCGTCCTTCGGCAGAGCGGGGTCATCAGCTTCAGCGCATTTACCAGGCAATTATGGACCAACAAGAAGCATTAGCACGGCTATTGACTCTTGAAGAGGGGAAGTCTCTCAGTGAATCACGATCCGAAGTCGCCTATGGGGCCCGGTTTTTCGAGTACTATGCGGGCCAGGCTCAACGTGTTTATGGCCGCACGATGCCGTCGCCTTCGCCGTCCCGTGCCATTTGGACAACCAAAGTGCCCATTGGCGTGACGGCTATCATCACTCCATGGAATTATCCCTTTGCCATGATTTGCCGTAAGATGGCTCCAGCTCTGGCAGCTGGGTGCACTGTGGTGGTGAAGCCTGCCGAGCAGACGCCATTAATTGCGGGTCAGCTGTTTGCCCTCTTGCATGACCTATCCTTACCTCCTGGGGTCGTAAACTTAATTACCGGTGACCCGGGCATTGTTGGCACGGCTTTAGTTCAAGATGTTCGTGTCCGCAAGGTCTCATTTACCGGGTCGACAGCAGTCGGGCGTGTGATTTTGCACAACGCCGCAGAAAACATTACTTCCGTTTCATTAGAATTGGGGGGGAATGCGCCGTTTGTCATTTTTGATGATGCCGACCTGGATAACGCAGTTGCGGGCATTATGACATCTAAGTTTCGCAACGCCGGACAAATTTGCGTTGCGACCAATCGGATTTATGTTCAGCGTTCTCTGGTGCCTTTGCTTGCAGAGCGTCTAGCCCAATCGGTAACTGCCCTAAAAGTGGGCAATGGATTAGATCCTGAGACTCAAATCGGGCCATTAATTAACCATGAAGGGGTGGACAAGGTATCGCGGCATATCGCTGACGCAGTACAGCGAGGGGCATCAGTGATCACGGGCGGCCTGCCTCTGACGGTTGGTTCCGGATATTTTTACGCGCCGACGGTTTTGGTTGATGTGGATGAATCGATGGTGTTGGCAAAGGAGGAAACCTTCGGTCCGGTGGCACCCTTATTTGTCTTCGACACCGAAGATGAGGTATATGAACGTGCCAATATGACCCCGTATGGCCTCGTCGCATACGTCTATACCCGAGATTTGGGCCGAGCCATGCGCGCATCGCAAGCCATGGAATTTGGCATGGTGGGCATCAATGACCCCGTACCTTCTTTAGTGGAAGCTCCCATTGGAGGCGTTAAAGCGAGTGGATTGGGACGTGAAGGCGGGTCAGAGGGCATTGAGGAATTTTTGGAGACCAAATATGTCTCTATGAGATTTTAAATTGAGTTATTCTGAGGGATGCGGAGGTAAATGAGCATGGAGATTAAGACATTGCTGTTGGACATTGGGGGGGTGGTGCTATTAACCAATCCTGAGTTTTGGACATATCTCCATCAGCAGCACGGAGCGCCGGAAAATGTGGAACAACTGTTTTATGGCCACGATAGCCCCTGGGGCGCCTGTCGCACTGGCTTAATGACATATGACGAGTATACCCGGGAGATGGCACGGCAATTGGACATGGATCCCGCAGAACTGATTCGCCTGCGTCGCCAAATGGAGTGGATAGTCAATGTGCCAATGACCCAATGGGTTCGCCAGCAGCGGAACCAAGGATTAGAGGTCATAGCGATTAGCAATGCCGATGACAGGTTGGAGCAGCATTTGCGAGAGTTTGGTGTTGTCGATCTCTTTGATCACATCATTAATTCAGCGCGGGTAGGATTCGCCAAACCGGATCCGGAAATTTACCAAGCGGCGCTTAAGGCTACGGCAACCCCGCCAGAATTATGTTTGTTTGTCGACGACAGAATTCGCAACATGCCGCCCGCAGAAGACCTGGGAATTCAGACCTGGGTTTATACAGACTTTGAAGCGTTTTCACAGGGAATCGAAACCCTCCTCGATATTGGTTCCTAAGGAGTATATAGGCTGTTTAATGGATCTTTAAGAGCTGTCGTGCGCAAGCAAGACCGCAATATGTAATGGCTCTCTGGTAAATTTATAAGGGTTTGGCTGTACAGGATAGCCATTGTGTGCACGCCAATATCAGGTGGTGCATACTGGCTTGCGCGTCCCGACTGCAATAACTTGCTAGGTTTTTGGCGCGAAATTTTATCTACCGCACTCTATCCGCGAATGTCGGGTTTAATTGCAGGGACTGAAAGGCAACGAGGCTTAAACACCGCTATGTCAGTTTTCCTCCCGGAACACTTCTGCTTGCGTGAAAACATAAGAAATAGGATGCCGGGTTCTGGCCTACTGCGGGTGCCCGTCTCCGATTCTTGGAGGGTAACACTGGGCGCAACCGACTGCGATTATTGTCGCGGTATGTGCCGTGTCAAATTGTCATAACATTAACGTTGACGTGAAGAGCCAATGATGCATAAAATAATTGGGTAGGCTAGGAGGAAACGGAGAGATTCGAATGACAGACCAACGGTTTCTGCACATCGGCGAACTTGCCACGGAGTGCGGGACCACCACACGAACTCTTAGGTATTATGAGGATCTTGGGCTTATCGAACCTGCCATGCGGGAACGGGGCAATGGCAGTTTCCGTTTGTATCGTGTCGAGATTGTGGAACGCATTCGCCAAATTCAGGAGCTCAAAGACCTTTTAGGTTGGTCTCTTGACGATATAAGAATGCACTTCCAAGTGGAAGATGGGGTCAAGCGAATTCGCGAAGCATTTCATCGGTCTACCTCTTCGATGGAAAAGAAACAAATTCTCATCGAAGCTAGAAACTTTGCTGAGCGCCAACGAGAAATCATAGCCGAGCGCCAAAAACGCTTGGCAACAATGGATGAGGCATTGCGAAGGAAATTAGTGCGCTACCAAGAGTTAGAAGCGGCGCTAAATGAGTCGGATGGGCAGTAGTGAAGGAGCGGTCTTGATGAGGGATTCCCGCAAATGGTGGGTACTATCGGTTACTAGTTTAGGTGCTTTGCTGTCTGCTCTGAATTTCAGTACCTTAATTATTGCGTTGCCTGATTTGATTCGATCACTGCACGCGTCGCTGCTACAAGCCATGTGGATCATGATGGCTTATATGGTGGCTCAAACCGTGATGGTGTTGATGGCGGGCAGTTTGGCGGATAGATTCGGCCGACGGCGACTCTATATGTTTGGTATGGCATTTTTCACGCTGTTATCATTGATTGCCGGTTTTGCCAGTACTGCCCCTATATTAATTATCATGCGGGTGTTTCAGGGAATTGGCGGAGCCATGGTAATGGCTAACAGCACCGCCATTGTCGCAGACGCCTTTCCTCATCGGGAATTGGGCAGAGCACTGGGGATTAACGTAATGGTGGTGGCGGTAGGTCAAATCTTAGGGCCGGTCTTGGGCGGATGGTTAACCACCGAGTATGGGTGGCAATGGACCTTTTGGTTTAATGTTCCCTTTGGAATCATAGGAGTGGGTTGGGGTCTTTGGGTCTTGGGATTGAAATCGACAGTGGTTAATACCGGCCGAAGAATAGACTATGGCGGAATTTTTTCCTATTTATTCTTTATTACTGGGTTGCTAATGGCTCTGACCTGGGGAGCGGTGCAAGCCTGGAATACCACCGTGGTTTATGTCGGGGCAGCTGCATTTGTGGTTGCTTTGCCTCTCTTTATTTGGGCCGAGAACGTGAGTGAAGCGCCGATTCTACATTTGCGGCTTTTTAGCAATCGTGTCTTTGGTTTGGGCAATTTATCCGCCACGTTAAATGCTATTGCACGGATGGCTATCATATTCTTACTCATTTTCTATTTTCAAGGTGCCAAGGGCGACACGGCACTCACCGCTGGAATATTGTCCACGCCGTTGGCCATTGGCATGCTGGTATTCTCGCCGATTGGAGGGTGGATTGCTGACCGCTTTGGTGCCACACTACCCGCGACGTCGGGAATTGCGCTTTCGATGGTGGGGCTAATTGGCTTGGCTTTGGATACCCACCTTACCACGCCATATTGGCGGCTAGCCTTGTGGATGGGGATTGCCGGGATTGGGTCAGGGTTGTTTAACTCGCCCAACACCAGCAGTATCATGAACGCAGCGGGTTTGAAACATCGTGGCGAGGCTTCTGGCATTCGATCATTGACGACAAACACCGGAATGCTGGTGTCTATTGCCTTTTCTCTGGCATTAGTGACGGCTAGCATACCGAAAGCTGCTATGTTGGCTATTTTTGCGGGTACGGTCCAAGGTCTTCATGGCTCAGCCGAGACTGCTTCGCTGCATGGATTTATCCATGGATTGCATGTAGCTTTTTGGACCATGGCAGGAATTTCCCTAATAGCCGCCATCTTATCCGCTCTTCGGGGAGGAGGACAAAACGGCCGTCCTTCCTTACGGATGGTAACCGCAATCTTGCTAGGCCGTGAAGCTACGCGGATTTTGAAGGAACGTTCGGCGACTAATCTTTCCCGGGAAGAAAGAGTGCTGGTCACGATGGCGGTCAGTGAATTGGAGAAAGTCACAAAAGGCTCAAACGATGACGACGCATCTCTGGCTTCAACATCGACCGGGAGGGACGGGAAGAGCGCCCCAGTCGCCAGGGAAACTGGAACAGACCATTAAATTGAGGTGAATACGTGTTTACTCCTGTACAGCCTAAGGTTTGGCGATGGGAAACCCCAGATCCCGAAGACCATTGGGTGATGGTTGGGCACCTAATTCAAGAGGACGATCATGTGGTATTGGTTGATCCCCCGATGGTTCCGAAATTGACCGAGGCGTTAATGGTACTGGGGGGAGTGTCCGCAATTGTCTTAACCACCCATGATCATACTCGGGGCTCTCGCCATGTTTCAGAGGTGTTTTCGTGTCCTGTATATATACCGATGCAAGCGAATGTAGAGCGGATCACTCAGGCCGGTATTAAGAACATGTTGCTATATGATGAGTCGACGATGTTGCCTGCCGGCCTTAGAGCTTGTCGATGCCGGGTGGAACTACCGATGTGGCAGGATCCATCGCATCCTTACCTGGACGAGATGATGTTAGTGACTCCTACTGGGGCTGTTGCTTGCGGTGACATTGTGATGGGAAGTGCCGATGCCGATTGCAGGCTTTATGGATGTCCAGAGGGGCTTAATGATCCGGCAGATTTGCAGAAGGTTTTTGCGTCATTAAACACTTTCAAACGGGTGCTGCCAAGTGCTGTTCATACTTTACTTGCGTCGCACGGAGTCGACATTGTAGGGGAGTTGCAAAGTCAGTTGCAGCTGCGTATGGCAAACTTAAATTAACAATAGACAGGAAAAAATATCGTCAATGGCGAACCCGAATAGGGGGTGATTTTTAATGCAACTACCTCGGGTCGAAACCAAATCAGAGGCGGTCGGGCTCGTCCGTGCATTTGTTAGCGTATCATGGGTGCTGTTAATTCCGCTGGGATTCGCCATTTCGGCGATAACCGGAAGCCTTGTTTTGTTGGACTGGGCACATGTAATGGGCGCCATATTATGGACAGCACTGGACATTTTTATGGGTTTTGTTCTGGGGCCTATTTTACAGCGACTGGAACCTTCGGCACGGAAGCTGGTTATCGGGCAACTGATGCCAAGAATGTTGTTTTTAATGCCTATCGTGGCGATTACTGTTGGATGGAGCGGATGGGTTCTTGGACACCGCTTGGGAAACTTTTTGCCCACCAATTCTGAGTTCCCCTGGATTGTGGTGGCAGGTGCCATTACAGTTGTATTGACGATACAAGGATTAGGGGGGCTTTTGCCTATTAATGTACGGGTGTTTCGAGAAATCAGCAAACCAGTTCCAGACGTCGGAAAAATTACTCGATTGATGCGGTTATATCGGTACCTAGTGGCTGTCCAAGGGGTATTGCAGTTTATCATCATCGCGATTATGACGCACTTAGCGGTTGGCTAAGCGTGTAAAGTTGCCGTGAGACACTTGGGATAAAGGAAAAGGTCCAAGGCGCCGAGCGGAGCGAACACGAGAACATCAGCAGCGGTGAGAAGTTTGGTTGCGGCCCCCTCAGTGCCCACGACCACAATGGTTCCGCCAGACAAAGATTGGATGTACTGCGTCTTGTCCTCGATGGTACTGATGATAACTGGCATGATACCGGTTTTCTGGGAAACCGCATCGGTTCCTCCGTGAGTTGCTGCGGTCAGAAAAGCGATGTTTAACGATTGACCGAGCAGCCGTAGGCGTTGGGAAACGCCGACCACTAATTTCTCATCGACAGCTAAGGTTCCATTTAGGTCACAGACCAAATGGTAAAATTTATGTACTTGGCCAGATCATGATATTGAAAGGGACACCTGCCAGCCTTCTTTAAGACGATTTGCGAGAGCGCGTGCTCGTCTTAGATCCTACCATCTTATCCCGTATGGGGAAACTATGCGCCGGTGGGAAGGTAAGGCCTACCACTTATGATCCTAGTGTAGCTGATATAGTATTGTCTATACAGAATGGATTCGCGGGAATTCTAATCAAGGCAACACCATGGTGGTTCACGATGGAATCAGCAAGGAAGCTTGTGCTCTATATCGCTCAAAGTTTGGATGGCTACATTGCACGGGAAGATGAATCGCTTGATTGGCTGTTCAAATGCGAAGGCGCGGGGGACAATGGGTATAGTGCTTTTTATGAAACGGTTGATACGATTTTGCTGGGAAGAAAAACCTACCAGTGGGTTTTGAGAAACGTGGAATCGGGATTTCCGTACCGAGGGAAAAAATGCTATGTGTTTTCAAGGACTTTGACTGGCAAGTCAGAAAGTGTAGAATATGTGAATCAGGACGTCGTTAGCTTTACTGCCTCATTAAAGGCAAGACATGGTAAGGACATTGGGATGGTGGGTGGTACAGAGGTACTTAACCCGCTACTTTGTGAGAAGTTAGTCGATGACTTTATCATTCATGTCGCGCCAACCATTATAGGTCAGGGCATTCCTCTGTTTAAGTCCGGTTCTTATGAAATGTGGCTCGAACTGGTGAAAGTTACCCAATACAATCAGTTTGTTGAACTGCATTACCGACGCAAATGACTCTTACGGGGATGGTAGTGGTGTCTGCAGTTGCCTAAAACGTAGATAACAGCCGTTCGCTTGGCCCGACGTGTGGTTGATCCTCTCATCTGACGGGCAGGACCCTTCTGATCAATCGCACAACCACCATGGGGGCATTTCCGGGTTGTCACTGGCAACCCCGATAGGCCGACGGCAGCATTAGGCCATGAGCTGCGCAAGTTTTGGTTCAGCTTTCGTCTGTGAAGGATCCGTACACGGTCCACTCGACCTTGTGATACAAGAAATACGGATGTCCCCTAAAGGTCAATTTATGCTTTAGCGTTTCCATCTCAGTCATAAATCGCCAGCAAGTTTCTCCTTTGACAAGCTATAGGAATGTTGGGGAACGTTTTCGCATAATTTAACAGGTGGGAGGCAGGTATTGGTATGCATTATATTCCGAAAAGAAAGGGAGAAGAAATGACTGCAGATCACTGCTATCCTTGCCATGGTCCGATAACGACTCCGATTTCGTATCAATCCTTATATTTTTGTTGTTATGGGTGCTTCGTTATATGGGATTCCATGGGGACCATGTAGCGAAAGAGGACTAATAGGCACCGGACAGTCAAATAAGGTGTCATCATGTCGATTGGAGGGTGGATTGCTGACCGCTTTGGTGCCACACTACCCGCGACGTCGGGAATTGCGCTTTCGATGGTGGGGCTAATTGGCTTGGCTTTGGATACCCACCTTACCACGCTATATTGGCGGCTAGCCTTGTGGATGGGGATTGCCGGGATTGGGTCAGGGTTGTTTAACTCGCCCAACACCAGCAGTATCATGAACGCAGCGGGTTTGAAACATCGTGGCGAGGCTTCTGGAATCCGGTCATTGACGACAAACACCGGAATGCTGGTGTCTATTGCCTTTTCTCTGGTATTAGTGACGGCTAGCATACCGAAAGTTGCTATGTTGGCTATTTTTGCGGGTA